>JAVVVT010000073.1:0-8378 GCA_036652515.1 Oscillospiraceae bacterium | reverse complement strand
AAGGTCTATTGTGCCGGCGTTCAGAGCGGAGATGATTGTCATAAAGTCCATAGGAACCAGTTCAACCTTGTATTCTTCCCCTGATTTTTCGCTTAAAAATTTGCCGATATAATTTGATAGCTCCACGTCAAAACCGATGATATCGCCTTTTTCGTTGTAGGATTCATAAGGTGGGTAATCTGGGCTTATGCCTACTCTCACAAGGTTTTTTGTGCCCAATTGACTTGCAAAAGTGGCATCTTTGTCATCTTTTGGTGCGCCGCAAGCTACAAGGCTAAAAGCCATAGCCGCAACTAAAATTAATGCTGTCAGTTTTTTCATTCTGTCCCTCAATATACTTTCGTTTTCAATAAATATAAAATACAGTCAAGCCGTAAATTTTCTTAACAAGTTATATAATAATACTTATGAGTTGTTTTGTCAATAAAAATGCGAAAAATCAGTATAATTAATAGATAAGTGTATTTGCAAGAGGAAAAATTTGCTGTTATGCACAAGACAACCTGCATATTTATTCAAATATACATAAAATGCAAAAAAATATATGAATATTTACAAAAAAAGATGAATTATAAAGGAGGATAAAACAGTAGAATTTATGGGATAAAATATCGGCTGTAAAGAGTTAACTCAAAACAGCCGACAGTTTTATCTAAATAAAAATATTAATTTCGCTCTGGTCTTGCACAGTTTGAGGTCAGCTCATTTTCAGCTGCCTCCGCTTTAAGGTCTGCCTGCCAGAGGGTGTACCACATCCAAGAACCGAAGATATTGTAACAATTATAGCCCAAGTTGCTTAAAATTCTCTCGGCGACATAGGCTCTCAAACCGCTTTGGCAATGGATATAAACAGGCTTTGATTTGTCTAATTCAGAATATCTTGCACGAAGCTCATGGAGAGGAATGTTGATGAAACCTGGTACCATACCCCTTGCACACTCCGCCACATTTCTCACATCAAGCTTTATCACCTCATCGCCCATAGCGAGAACCTCTTCAAAAGTGGATATCTTACTCTGCCCCAAAACCACGTTTTCTCCCACATAGCCTGCCATATTTATAGGGTCTTTTGCGCTGGAGAAAGGAGGTGCATAGGCGAGTTCCAACTGGTGCAAATCAAAAACCGTCATTCCGGCACGAATTGCCACAGCCAAGATGTCAATGCGCTTGTCCACTCCGTCATAGCCTACGATTTGACCGCCCAAAACTTTGCCCTCACCCTTGGTATAAAGGAGCTTGACCGTCATCATCTTTGCGTTTGGATAATAACCGGCGTGGCTGTTTGTTGCGCTGAAGGACTTGTGATAGTCTATGCCCAAACGGATACAGTCTTTTTCCGTAAGACCTGTTGAGGCGACAGCCATATCAAAAACCTTTGCTATGCTGGTGCCTTGTGTGCCATTGTATTTTACTTTTCGCCCACAGATATTGTCTGCCACAATCCTCGCTTGCTTATTTGCAGGGGAGGCAAGGGGAATGACAACCGTCTCTCCCGACACAAAGTGTTTTACTGAAATGGCATCGCCCACAGCCCAGATGCCATCTACATTTGTGTGAAGATATTCGTCTGCGATAATTTCACCACGCTTGCCAAGCTGGACGCCGCTGTCCTTTAAAAAGTCAGTTGCCGGTTTGACGCCGATTGAAAGGATAACCATATCACAGGGGACAAATCCGCCGTCCTTTAAAACCACACCCTCTTTAAGGATTTCACTTGCCAATTTACCTGTGGCGAGAACCACCCCTTTGGAGCGAATATGTCCGTTTAGTGCGTAGGACATATCCTTGTCGATATTGGGCATAACGTGGTCTCCTGCCTCGACAATAGTCACATCAAGACCTGCCTCTTTTAAGTTTTCCGCTACCTCAAGCCCAATGAAGCCTCCGCCGATAACACAGGCTGTCTTTGGGTGATTAATGTCCAAATAATCCTTTATGGCATAGGTGTCAGGAAGATTTCTCAGGGTAAAAACCGCCATTTCTTTTGCGATTGGCATAGGGGGTACTATGGGGTTTGCCCCGGGGGAAAGAACTAATTCATCATAGGATAAGTCATATTCTAACTCATTTTTATGGTCTTTGATGTGGACAATTTTATTTGCTCCGTCAATCTTCAGCGCCTCGCTGAAAATTCTCACGTCCACATTAAAACGTGCAGTAAAGCTTTCAGGTGTTTGAACTAGCAAGTCCTCTTTGTCCGATATTACGCCGCTTAAATAATAGGGCAGACCGCAATTTGCAAAGGAGATGAACTCACCTTTTTCAAGCATTATGATTTCCGCTTTTTCATCAAGACGTCTGAGGCGAGCCGCAGCACCTGCGCCGCCGGCGACGCCGCCAACAATAACATATCTCATGGGATATACCTCCATTTTTTTGTATCTCTGTAATAAGTCAGAGTGCTATACCTATATTATGGTATGAACACCCCTCATTTGTCAACTGAAATATCTATGAAAGTTAGGTAAACAACCCTAAAAAGTGACTATTTTATTTTCACACATTATATGGTACAATATAGAATAACTTAAAAACTCACAATTACGGAGGCACCTACTTGAAACAAGAAAATATCCGCAATTTCAGCATTATCGCTCATATAGACCACGGCAAATCCACTTTGGCGGACAGGCTTTTGGAGAAGACGGGCACGGTTGAAAAACGTCTTATGGAAGAGCAGTTGTTAGACAATATGGACATCGAAAGAGAACGTGGAATTACCATAAAAGCTCGTGCGGTCACCTTGAATTACAAGGCAGACGACGGGCAGACATACGAACTCAATCTGATTGACACCCCCGGCCACGTTGACTTTGGCTATGAAGTAAGCCGAAGTTTAGCCGCCTGTGAGGGGGCTATTTTGGTCATCGATGCCTCTCAGGGAATTGAGGCGCAGACCCTTGCCAACACTTATATGGCAGTGGAGCACAATTTGGAAATTTTGCCAGTGCTGAACAAGATAGACCTTCCCGGAGCAGAGCCCGAAAGGGTGGCACAGGAGGTTGAGGACGTCATAGGCATACCCTGTATGGACGCCCCTAAAATTTCCGCCAAAATGGGAATAGGGATAGATGAGGTTTTGCAGCGGGTGGTGAGTGATATCCCCAGCCCCAAAGGCGATGTAAATGCGCCGCTGAAAGCCTTGATTTTTGACAACTATTATGACAGTTACAGAGGCGTAATAGTTTATGTTCGCATTATGGACGGCAGTGTAAAGGCAGGTTTGCGCATTAAGATGATGCAGACTGGGGCTGAATTTGACGTGGTGGAAGTGGGAAAGATGGGCGCTCGTGCCCTTGTCCCCACCGAAAGTTTGAGCGCCGGAGAAGTGGGATATATAAGCGCAAGCATAAAAAGCGTGAGAGAAACTCATGTGGGCGACACGGTGACCTCTTCTTCAAATCCGGCAAAACAAGCTCTGCCCGGATACAAAAAAATCACCCCTATGGTATATTGCGGCATCTACCCTGCCGACGGCGCACGTTATGGGGATCTTAGGGATTCCTTAGAGAGATTACAGCTCAACGATGCCTCCTTGGTGTTTCAACCGGAGACCTCTGTGGCGCTGGGCTTCGGCTTTCGCTGTGGATTTTTGGGTCTTTTGCACTTAGAGATAATAATAGAGCGCTTAGAGCGGGAGTTCGACTTAGATTTAGTCACCACCGCCCCCAGCGTTGAATATCGCCTCACCCTTAACGACGGGACGGTCCAGCTGATAGAAAACCCAACCGGCTATCCCGACCCCACTAAAATAGCCAAGAGTGAAGAGCCTATGGTGGACGCACATATATATTCTCCCAAGGACTATGTGGGCGGACTGATGGAGCTCTGTCAAGAGCGCCGAGGGGTTTTCAAGGATATGAGATATCTTGATGAAAACCGTGTGGATTTGCATTATGAGCTGCCTTTAGGGGAGATAGTATACGACTTTTTTGATGCCATTAAGAGCCGAAGCAAGGGATATGCCAGCTATGAATATGAGTTTAAAGAGTTTGCGCCCTCCAAGCTTGTGCGCTTAGATGTGATGTTGAACGGGGAGACAGTAGATGCCCTTTCCCTTATTGTACACGCCGATAAAGCCTATGAGAGGGGCAGAAAAATAGCGGAAAAGCTGAAAGATAATATTCCAAGACAGCTTTTTGAAGTGCCTATTCAGGCGGCAATCGGGGGCAAAGTCATCGCCAGAGAAACCGTCAAGGCGATGCGCAAGGACGTGCTTGCCAAATGCTATGGCGGCGATATTACCCGAAAGAAAAAGCTCCTTGAAAAACAAAAAGAGGGCAAGAAGAAGATGCGCCAATTGGGCAGCGTAGAAGTGCCAAGCGAAGCTTTCACCGCCGTGCTGAAGTTAGACTAAAAACCTAGGAACAAGGGCTGTTTTGGCGCTCAAGGCTCAAAAGCTGGAGAAGGTTATAAATAGAAACAAATTTTAACAATTTTCACAATTCCATTATTTTCTTTTGATATTGTAAAGACAGATAAGATTTCACATTTTAAAGATATATGAAGAAAAAGGAGATTATTATGGCTGATTTTTTTAAAGACTTGAAGAAAAGTTTTGCACTGTCGGCGATTTTTTCGGTGGTTATGGGGCTGTTATTAATGTTTTACGCCGATATGGCAGGCACTGCAATATGCCTGTGTCTTGCGGCGATTTTGACTGTCCGTGGAGTGAGCAGCGTGGTGAGGTATTTTTTCAATAAGGAAGAAGCCTCCCTCTTTCGCTTCGACTTGATTTGGGGCTTGATTTTGGTGGCTATGGGGATTTTTGTATTCTTGAGAGCCGACGTGGTCATCTCAATAGTGCCGCTGTTATTCGGGCTTTTCATCTTGGTGAACGGCGTTATGACACTGCAAAAAGCCTTTAATTTAAAGCAATTAAACTATGAAAAATGGTGGATATCCGCCCTTTTGGGACTGCTCAAGGGGGTGCTTGGTGGGGTTATGGTGATGAACCCCTTTGCCGCAGCGGTGACTATGGTGAGGTTTATCGGCGCCTGTCTCATCTTTGACGGGCTGTCCAGTTTTTGGACGATTTTCGCCCTGTCACTGGCAAAAAAACAGACCGAGCAGATTATAAAGAGCGTTGATGAGATAGCACAGGGGGAGATATTCAAAGAGGAAACTTATGGAGAAACCCCACAGGCGGTAGACGTAGAGATAGTGGAAAAAGACAAATAAACCCCGAAAAACAGCGGAGAGAATAATTTTCCATTGGCGCTATGTCAAATGCCGGGCTCAGGGACAACAGAGCCTTTATATTTTACAATTAAAAACCTCCCGGACATTTTGTGACAGGCGATGAGCCTACACTTAAATTTAAGTCGGGGAGGTTTTGTCATAGGTAATTTTATTTTTTTATTAGCTTTTTTAGGCGCTGTGGTGCTTTGATTACCGCAATATTTACAATATAGCCATTTCGTTTGCTGTAAAAAGAGACGATTGGGTGATTACACTGGGATTATGGCTGGGGCTTAAAATCTTTTTATTCGCTGTAAGAAGAGACTATCCCTCTTAAAGCCTCGCAGTCGGTGGGAGTTTCAATAAATCCCTGGAAAATCCCGGGCTTTCCGCCACCTTTGCCACCAAGGTTGGCAGTGATATGCTTACCTAAACGATTGGTGTCAAAAACTGTGGAGATGATACATAGTTTGCTGCTGCCCTTTTCAGGGGCGGTGAAGACGATGGCTGTGCCGGCTTTTTTACTTAACATAAGACAGAGGTTTTGCAATTCTGTCCCGTTAAGACCTGCTTTTTCAAAAACACAAAGGTTATTTTTTGCCTCCGCCTGAGCTGCCCAGTATTCCATAAGTTGCTTTTTGGCTTCTGAAAGCTCAAGCTTTAAGCTGTCGGTTTCCTCCATGCGTGATTGTAGAGCAAGGGTGATTTTGTCAAGAGGGCTGGATAGGGCGTGGCTGATTGCATAGCAATCATGGTTTCTTTCCATCAAAAAATCCACTGCTCTTCTGCCACTTAAAATATTTATCCTGACCCCACCCTTGTACGCCGCAAAATTCACCGCCACAATTGGTCCGCATTGTGCAGTGCTGGAGGTGTGGGTGCCGCAGCAAGCGCAGACGTCCGCATCTCCTGCGGTGACAATGCGTATCTTGCCGCTGAGTTCTTTTTTACTGCGATAGGTGAGCTCTTTAACATTGTCGGGAAAGGTAGCGCTGACCTTTTGGTCAAGCCAAACAATCTCGTTTGCCCTATCTTGTACCGCTCGCACATCTTCTGCGGTCATAGCCCCATTAAAATCCACCACCACATCTTTTTCGCCTAAATGAAATCCCACGTTGTCATATCCGAAAAGAGTGTGCACCACACCGGAAAATATATGTTCCCCCGTGTGCTGCTGCATATGGTCAAAACGCCGCTGAAAGTCAATATCTCCGCTGACCATCTCCCCCACAGGCAGAGGCATAGAGGTGTGATGAACAATTTCCCCGTCTTTTTCACCCACGTCAAAAACTTCGATGGAATCTTCTGCAACAGTCAAAAATCCTATATCACAGGGCTGTCCGCCCCCCTCGGGGTAAAAAGCAGTCCTGTCCAAAACGGTGGCAAAACCTTTATTGTCCTGGGTGCAACTTAAAACAGTGGCTGTGAAGTGGCTCATATATGGGTCAATATAGTATAATTTTTCGCTCATGGTAATATCTTCCCTTTCAAATATTTTTATCTACTGCTCAATTTGGCAGTCAACAGGGTCTTGGTTGTTTAAAATTCTGTAATGATTTATCAGTTCAATAAGGGAGAGCATCTCATTTTCTTCCAAGTCCACCTGATAGCTCTCACCCTCACAGTAAACCTGTGCAGAGGTTTTACACAGGGTAAAACTCTCATTGAAGAGCACCTGGGCGCAGAAAAAGTATTGGACGTTCTCCTTGAAATCCAAGTCGAAAATCAGCCTTGAAGCGTCATTCAAAGGGGTACTTAGAACATATCTGTTCAGGTGGGTTTGACCGATAGGGCTCACGCCCCTGTCCAAAAGGCAATAATTTGCCATAGTCAGCACGCAGTCATCACAGGGCATAAAGGCAAGGATACCTGTTTGACTGAAATAGGGCTCTAAAAGCTCCTCATCAAAAGAATATTCCACTGAAAAGCTCAGATAGCTCATATCCCCAGAGCGCACCTTGCCTTGGGAGCAGGTTAAACTGATAACGGTGGCGGAGACGATTTTTAAACTGCCATTGTCCATATAGGGGGCAATGCCTAAACTCTCGGGATAGGAGAGCATATCCAATTCCTTATCCTGTGGGCTGTAAACTACGATTTCAAAGCTGTCCAGAGGGTCATTTAACCTTTTCAGCTTGAGGGGGTCTCCCTCCTTGAGCTTGCGGGCGGCTTTGGCGTCTAAATCATCACCCTCAATGATGAGGGTGTATTTTGTTTGCAAATTGGTCATAAATACCTCATATATAATTATTTAAAGCAAGGGGCAAAAATAACGCCCTAGGTTAGTGAAAAGTTAAAGCAAGGGGCAAAATCACGCCCTCGGTTAGTGAAAAGCGCCATAAAATGGGAAAAAGCTGATCATACCGCCCAAAAAAAATGGCAACAGCATCAGCAATAGGCGAATTACTATGCACACCACGCCTAAAACCACCATAGCCTTTATGCCACGGGCAAGGTTTTTATCACCTTGATTTTGTCTGTGTAAAAACAATAAAATCAACATTGCGATTATAAATCTGCCCATAAAACTAAAATTTGACCAGCCGCCTGAATGAAAGATATATCTCATAAAATTCTCCGTAAAATATTTATTATAACAAATAAAGGACGTTTATATAATAAGCAGTTTTTGTGTTGATTACAAGTAAAATCTCAAAAAACCATAATTATATAGCCTATTTTGACAATTATTTTTGTGGGTAAAGCCTAAAGATGCGGTATGCCCCCCTATCACTTTTGTAACCCCCACTAAAGCTGTGAAATAAGGGAATACAAGGGGCTATCCACAGGTAAGTTCAGCTCTTTGTCCCCGATAAATTCAAGGCTATGGGCATCGGAGTTGGACATAAAAGGCATATCCAAAGAGATAAGCCCCTTTGAGATAAGCTCGTCTAAGTGAGTTAAGTCAAAAATCTCCACCCCGTCCACAGGCAAATCATTTGGTATGGCACCCAATACGCTTAAAATAGAAAAACTGTTTTTGTCTGCGTGAGCGTAAAAGCATTTTCCCCCCATATTGTGACAGAGCTGCACAGCCTCATATATGTTGTAGCCGCACCCAACTATCAGAAGCTTTTCTATGTCATAAAGAATTTCATCTTGAGAGTTTAAAACCGATTGTCTGCCATAAATTTCAGGCTTATTTTTGATTGGAGGCAAGCTGTCATAAATCATTTCTCCAAACTTTACACAGGTGT
>JAVVVT010000072.1:0-8409 GCA_036652515.1 Oscillospiraceae bacterium | reverse complement strand
AGAAGCGCCACGCCCATAAGAGAGGCGGTGTGTCCATCGTGTCCGCAAGCGTGCATCACGCCCTCATTTTTTGATTTGTAGGGCACGTCGTTCATCTCGGGCATAGGAAGAGCGTCTATGTCGGCACGAATACCAAAAGTTTTGCCGGGCTTTGCTCCCCTGATTATTCCCACAACGGAATATCCCGAGTTGATTTCTTGAATTTCTATGCCGTTTTCAGTGAGAAATTTTCTGATTTTCCCATTGGTTTTTACCTCTTCAAATGAGAGCTCGGGGTCTGAGTGAAAATCACGTCTAAAGGATACCAAGCGGTCTTGAAGTTTCAGAGCAGGTTCTTTAAAGTTCATAGTAAATCTCCTCTTTTGTTCAGCCTATATTGTACAGGCATTAATTACTTTAATTATATATCATTGGATTTTCTATTTCAACAGTATTAAAAATGTCTGTGATAAAAGCCAAAAAGACGATTGAAAAACCGTCTTTTTGTTCAAAGATATTGTATTTTTATATTTCCGCAAGGGATATCCCCGTGTAGAAGTGGGACAGGATTTCATCGTACTTTTTCCCGCTTTTAGACAGCTCGTTAGCGCCAAATTGACTTAAGCCCACACCGTGACCGTAGCCCTTTGTGGCAATAGAAAAGGTGCCGTCCTCCAAAAATATCATCATACAGGAGGAGGGGAGCTGAAGTTGCTTTCGCAGCTGTCTACCCTCGATTTTAACGCCCCCCACATTGATGTAATCGGCATACCCGGAAGAGTTGTACTCAATTTCGCCAAACCATTCTTGTGGCTTGTCAATATCCAAATTCAGCCCTGCAAAGCTGGTGGTGAGCCTGTCGTACATCTCCTGTATGTCATAGGAGCGCATTTTAAGATAATCATCGCTCACCCCGTCGCTGCCGCTGTCCACACAGACTAGGTAAGGCAGCTCCATACCCCATTCTGCCCCACTGCTTTGAGTGTTGCCACAGGACACCGCATGATAGGCGGCAAGGATAGGTTTGCCGTTGTATTGAGCCACATATTGGGCGACCTCATTTGCGCACCTTAAATATTTTTGATAATATTCATCAAAATTCATCTGCCAATAATCTTGCAATTTTAACTTTGAGGCATAGCCTTTCATCAGCCCCTCATTAAAAGTTATGTACTCGGTGGAAAGATAGGTGGGGTTTAACTGGACGTACTCATAATAGCTGTGTATGGCTACCATCTGTGCCTTTATCGCCTCCGCCTCATAGGAGGCAGGCATCTCGCAGGCGGCGGCGCCCACCAAGTAGTCAATGAGAGGGATTTCCACTGTGGTTTTAGCCCCCTCGTCGTATAAAGTTACAGTACTTTTTTTGATTTTAGAGGGGGGAGACGGCTCTTGAGACAGCTCCTCTTCAACCATAGGTCTGTCGGGGAGGTTTAAGCCCGAATAAAGCTTGTAGTAAATAACCGGCACCAAAAGGTTGATAACTAACAAAAAGGCGAATATTCCTATAAATTTTTTCATAATATTCCTCACATTTAATTTCAAGGTTGTTTTTTTTTGCAATTTGTATTAATATAGTAAAAGAAGTATTTTTACAAGAGTGCATACCTCTACTATTTTATTTTCAATTTACTAAAAGTATGACTAAAGGAGAAATTATGACGGCATTTTTGAACATATTGCTAATGCTTGTGTCGGTGTTCTTTTTTTCGGGCCGCCTGTATGAGCTTTTGTTTTTAGTGGAGGACGGGACTAACTTTTTAATGTATAAAGGGATAGCCTCAAATCCATTTATTATTTTTACGGTAATTCTTATCACCCTCTGCTGTGGAATTATTCTTTTTTCCGATATAAAAAAGAAAGATAACAGCGACCATTCCTCGGCTGGGAGCTTTTCGGTGCTCTCGGGGCTGCTCTTGGTGGTGGGCGGAGTTTTACAGCTGACTTTCTTAAAGATGAGCGGAAAATTTTACTACATATTTATTATTGTAGGGGGCATAGGGCTGATAATTTTAGGCTTGACGGGGCTGAAAGGCAAAAAGAAAGAGACAGTGGGGGTAATCCTCACCACATTTATGTGCATAGGATTTTGCCTTGATGTGATAATTTTCAACGTCTCTTCAATTGCAGACACCGCCTTTTTAATGAGGAGCATATCGGCAATCACCAACCTTATATTTTTCACCCTCCTTTTCAAGATGACCTACGCCCAAGACAAGTGGACAAGAATGGGGCTGTATGTGGCAGGCGTGCTTAACTTCATCTTCACTTCCACCACCTACGGGGCGGTGATTGTGAGCAAAATCAATCAAAGAAGCTTGAGCTTGCCTGAGATGGTGCTCTATTTCGGCTTTGGAGTTTTAGGGCTTTATTCACTTTTGGTGTCCTTTGTTATCTTACCCACCAAGAGCGAGAGGGCAGAAAAAACACGCAATGTAAACGGTCCAAAGCAGGGCATCTCAAAAGATGTAAGCAGCGACACGGTACAGCTTAAAAAACAGACGGTGGCAGTTGAGTATAAAAAGGTGTACGCACCGGCAAAAGAGGAGATAATCGCCGATGACAGCGGAGATTTTTATCCAAAAAACACAAAAATAAATTCGGAAAACAGCGATATACAGGCGTTTTTCACCCAGAGCTTTGATATGGTTAAGACCAATAGAGCGCAGGGGGAAGAAGTGGAGCAGGCGAATGATTTTGAGCCTACCACAGATACCCAAGAAGAGGAAGTCATTGATTTAAAAAATTCCAAGGATATAGCCCGTGAAATTTCAGACAATATATTAAAGGAAGAAGAAAGTCAACAGGTGGCTAATTTCACCACACAGGAGATAAAAAAATCGGATATCTCCGACTATCAAAATTTAGAGATAAAAAGCTTGCTGGCGGCAAAGCGTGCCGATGCACAGAAAAAAGAAGATATTTCAAAGCAATACAAGGCGGAAAAAGCCTCCTCGTCTAAAAAAATCTTCGGCACAAAAGAAAAATCCCCTCCAAGAGATTTAATAAAAAAAGACAATAAACCCTCCTCAAAGGCTGAAAAAACGGTTTATCGTCGCCCCAGTGATGAGTAAAATTTAGATAATATAGGCAAAAGGTTAAAGGCGAAAATTTTGGCGCCCTATTGTTTTCATTTAGGCAGAAAACCTAAAGATGACAGCGCTCACATAATGTAACTCTCCTTTAATATTAAAACCGCCAATATTTTCACAATAAAACACACCGACAGTCAAGCAATTTATTGCAAGGCGGTCGGTGTTCTTTTTTGTTATAGAATATTATCTCAGCATAGGCGTATCGCACACATCGCAGAGCTGGACGAACAGGTCGCTGTATTTGTTGAGCAAAAAGTCTGCGGGGGAACTTTCCAGCGCCTGACTTGGGCTGTGGCATACAGGAAAAGAAACAGAGAATTTTACCCCACTGCCAAACTCAGAGCTTACTATTATGGTACCACCAGCCTGTTCAAAGGCGGTCTTTACAATAAAAAGCCCCAAGCCCAAAGAGGGGGCGATGTCGCTGTCACAAAAAGGGTCTTTGGAAAAATAGGGCTGAAAGATATAGGGCAAAATTTCATCTTTAATCCCCTTGCTATTATCGGAATAAACAAAAATTGCGTTTTTCCCCATATATTTCAGCGAGATATTTATATGTGGATTTTCATCGCCCACAAAATGTATGCTGTTGGAAATAAGATTTATCAAGGCGTTTGAGATGATTGCCATATTCCCCTCAAGGGTGATATCGCTGTCAATTTCAGTGTGGAGGGTTATATTTTTAACGATTGTGCTGACCCCCACCGCCACACTTTTTATCACCGAGGAAAAATCAAAGCAATCGGTGGCTGGCAGATGTCCCGACAATATTTTTGAGCACAGGGTGATATTGTTCACATTTTTAAGCAGGATATATGACTTGGAATAGATGCCCTCAAGGCTGCTTTGAGCTTTTTCCACGTTCAAATTATTTATATTTTCAGCAAGTAAAGGCAGAAGCGCAAAAATCCCCGAAAGAGGTTCTCGCAGTTGATACTGCACTGAGCTCTGCCCTGAAAGGGTGGTGTAATCCTCACTTTTTACGGGAAAACATTTTAAATTTCCCTCTTCATCTGGGGAGAAAACCAATGCGATTGAGCCATTGAAAAGGGGGGAGATATTTATTAGCAGGGGCTGTGTAAAACTTTCAAAAGGATATTTTTGCAAAAGGGTCTTGAAAAAATTGGGTTTTAAAAAGCTAGGGTATTTTGCCTTGACACCCTGGCTCATATCTATAATTTCATAGTTGCTGTTCAAAGTTAAAAATTCGGAACCTTTATTCATAGTTATCAAAGACATAGCACCACCACCTTGTTTAGAATTTCTGCCATTTTCGACAAAATTCGACATTTCTTCCTTTACATTCTACCCTAAAATAGGCAATATGTAAAGCCTAAGCAAGGTTATTATGCAGGTAATTATGAATATTATGTGTTAAAAATAAAACTAATGTGAAATCCCTTTACTGTAAAAAGTTATTGTGATATGATATAGGTATATTAAGAATTAAGGGATTTTAACAGCGCAGAGCACAGGGGGATAGCCTTTAGGGTGACCGTGGTTTTCAAAGGCAAAAAATGAATGAAAAATATAAAAAGATGCAATATTATTTCATTCGGGGATATTGACAAAAGCGTCGTAATGCTTTATGATATAGACAGAAAGTTAAATTTTTATCAAAGTTTAACTGAGCCTATTTCAATAGAGCTAAACATAAATTAGGAGGTTTTATTATGAGTATAAAAATTGGTATCAATGGTTTTGGCCGTATCGGACGCTTGGTTTTCAGAGCAGCTATGAGTATGCCCGAAGTGTACGACGTGGTGGCAGTCAACGACCCGTTTGTAACACCTGACTATGCAGCCTATATGGTTAAATATGACACAATCCACGGCAGATTTAAGGGCGAAGTTGGCTCAAAAGATGGCAAATTGGTTGTAAATGGTCATGATGTTGACTTCTTTGGCTTCAGATCACCTGAAGAAATTCCTTGGGGCTCTGTGGGCGTAGATTATGTGGTTGAGTCCACAGGTGTTTTCACCACCACAGAAAAAGCCGGCGCTCACCTAAAGGGCGGCGCAAAAAAGGTTGTTATTTCAGCTCCTGCAAAGGATAAAGAGACCCCTACATTCGTAATGGGCGTCAACGAAGAAAAATATACTAAAGATATGATAGTGGTCTCCAACGCATCTTGCACCACCAACTGCTTGGCACCTTTGGCAAAAGTTATCAATGACGAGTTCGGCATTGCCGAGGGTCTTATGACAACAGTTCACTCCACCACAGCCACACAGAAGACCGTAGACGGACCTTCTGCAAAGGACTGGAGAGGCGGACGTGCAGCGGCAGGCAATATCATTCCTTCCTCAACAGGCGCCGCAAAGGCTTGCGCACTTGTTATTCCGGAGTTAAAGGGCAAGCTGACAGGTATGGCGTTCAGAGTTCCGACCCTTGACGTTTCAGTGGTTGACCTGACAGTTAAACTGGCAAAACCGGCAACCTATGAGGACATC
Organism: Oscillospiraceae bacterium; assembly: GCA_036652515.1. Classification (GTDB taxonomy): domain Bacteria; phylum Bacillota; class Clostridia; order Oscillospirales; family Ruminococcaceae; genus RGIG3102. The sequence goes on along the minus strand of JAVVVT010000072.1, from coordinate 2,882 downwards.
TGTGCAGCAGTTAAAAAGGCAAGCGACGGCAAGATGAAGGGTATTTTGGCTTACTGCGACGAAGATGTTGTCTCCTCTGACTTTTACGGCGAGACAAACACATCGGTTTTTGATGCAAAAGCAGGTATTATGCTCAACGATACATTTGTAAAATTAATCGCTTGGTATGACAACGAGATGGGATATTCTCACAAAGTTTTGGAGCTCATCAAACATATGAGCGAAGTTGACAACAAGTAATTTTTTATAGGCAAAAAATAAATTTATACAGGCGGTGGCTTTTGTCATCGCCTGTATTTTACTTTGCACTTTTATCCGGTGTGTGATAGAATATATATATTAAAATCAAGGGGCGGCAGGAAATGAAAATAATTTTATGCAGTATAAATTCAAAGTATATACATTCATCATTGGGTGTGTGGTATCTGTATTCGGCGGCGAAAAAGTATGACAATCGCCATGATGTGCAGGTCTACGAGGGGACGATAAACAATCAAATAGAGGACATCATAACGGATTTGTCGGCTTTTGAGGCAGATGTGATTGGATTTTCCACATATATTTGGAACGTGGACTATGTGAATAAAATTGCCCAGACCATAAAAAAAATAAACCCAAAGGTGACAATCTTTTTAGGCGGACCTGAGGCGAGCTTTGACGCTCTTCGCCTTATTGAAAAACCCTATGTGGATTTTATCATAAAAGGCGAGGGCGAGGGGGCTTTTATCAAGCTCTTGGCAGAGGATTTTAATCCGGAGGAAAATGAGGAAAATAGGGGCGAAGCGCCCACAGATAAAAGCAAAAGAATTATCTCCGGGGCTTGCTGTGAATATATAAATCCGTATAGCGACGAATATTTTAAAGCGCTGAAAGGCAGAATTTGCTACCTTGAAACCAGCCGTGGCTGCCCGTTTAACTGTGGATTTTGCCTGTCGGGAAGAGATGAAAACGTGAGGTTTTTTGAGCTGTCAGAGGCTAAAAGAAATATTATCGCCCTGGCAAATTCGGGGACAAAAACAGTTAAATTTGTGGATAGAACCTTTAACTGCAACGATAAGCGTGGGCTTGAAATTTTTAAATTTATCCATGAAGAATATGAAAAGGGGAATATCCCCCATGGGGTAATCTTCCATTTTGAAGTTGAGGCAGACCTTTTTACCAAAGAGACTTTGGCGTATTTAAAAACTGTGCCAAAGGGGCTGTTCCAGTTTGAGGCAGGCTTGCAGAGTTTCAATCCCATCACCTTAAAAGCGGTAAATCGCCGCAGCGACATAGCCCATTTAGTGGATAATCTGCGGAGTATTGTGGCAGGTGGCAACATACATCTCCATATAGATTTAATCGCAGGCTTGCCTTTTGAAGGCTATGATTCCTTCACAAAAGGCTTTAATTTGGCTTATGAAATAAAGGCGAATGTCATTCAGTTAGGCTTTTTAAAATTGCTGAAAGGCTCTGATTTAGAGAGCAACAAGGCACAGTACGGCTACTCCTACACCGATTATTCCCCCTATCAAGTCATCTGCAATGACAGCATTTCCTACCAAGAATTGTCGGAGCTTAAAAAGGCGGAAGATGCGGTGGAAAGGCTCTACAACAGCGGAAGATTTGCTTTTACAATAGAATATCTGTTAAAGCACAGCGGTTTGACAGCCTATGAAATATTCTATAATTTTGGAAAATTTGTTCAGGAAAAAGGGGAGAAAAGCCCCTCATTAAGCCTTTATGCCCAGCTGTTATATGACTTTTTTTGCAAAGTAAATGGGGTAGACGAGGAGAGTTTTCGTGATGCTATGGCGGTGGATAGGATTATCACCGACAACACAGGGCGGCTTTTCCCCTTTGCACACATAATAGATGAAAGATATAAAGATATCACCTATGTGCTGAAAAATTGCCCCCTCAATCTTTTTGAAAATCAGATAGAAAAGGCAAAGCAGGGCAAAATAGGCTTTGCGATTATCTACTCGCAAAAAAATAACCCTGTGGTTATGGCGGATTACACCAATTTTAACCCTGTATTAAATAATTTTGATTATAAATTTATGGATTTGCAGGATATTTTGGATAAAAAGCTATAATTACTTAGAACATCAAAGTAATATTTATTCAAAATGTAGAAAATACTTTGAACATCGAAATAATTCTTGAAATATCAAAGTTCAGGTGGTAGAATAGAGATACTTTGATGTTCAAACTAAAAAATGGAGGTAGAGATGCAACAGGTCAAGACCGACATAAATAACTTCCTTGTGGACACTTTTAACCGCATACTGCGAATAGAGGAGGACTCCCTTTCTAAGGGCGAGTTCAAAAATCTATCCGTTCGTGAGATGCACGTCATCGAGGCGGTGGTGAAGTTAAAAGACGATAATACGGCAAAGCAAATCGCAAGCGAGTTGAACATCACTCAAAGTACACTCACCACAACGGTGGGAACATTGGAAAAAAAGGGTATGCTCATCAGAAAAACAGGGGAAAAAGATAAACGTGTGGTGAAAATTTACCTCACAGCTCTCGCCGTAAAAGCCTATGAACACCACCTCACTTTTCACGAGGAGCTGGTAGATGCGGTTATGAGCACGCTGTCTAACCAAGAATTAGAGATTTTCTTGAAAGGCTTGGACGGAGTAAGTCGGTTTTTCTCATCAAAGCAACCCTGAATTTTTCCCCTCAAAAGGAGAAAATCAAGGAGAATAGATGAAAACAGTTATAATTACAGACTCAACTTGTGACTTGAGCCAGCAGCAAGCAAAGCAGCTATCAATAGAAATCGTGCCACTTACCCTCACCTTTGACACCCATAGCTACCTTGACGGAATTGATATCACCAAGGCGGAATTTTTTCAGCTGCAAAGCCAAAATGAGGGAATGGCAATAACCAG
>JAVVVT010000071.1:5237-8500 GCA_036652515.1 Oscillospiraceae bacterium | reverse complement strand
TCCAAGACTTCCTCTAAGCTTTCAAGCATACTTTCCACTGATACTGCCATAATACTCTCCTCATATTTTCTTGGTTATTCTGGCAACTATATCGTCCTTTATTTCCGGTGGAACAAATTGTGAGATATCTCCGCCAAAATCCGCAATCTGCCTGACAATCGTCGAGGACAGATACATATATTCCTGATTTGTGACCATAAACATAGTTTCCAAATCTTTGTTCAATTTTTTATTGGTGAGCGCCTGCTGAAACTCATACTCAAAATCCGTCACCGCACGCAAGCCCTTCACCAGTGTGTGGGCGTTTTTGCTCTTGGCATAATCTGCCACCAAGCCCAAATGTGCCTCCACCTCAATGTTTGGGATATTTTTTGTCACTCGCTTGATAAACTCCACCCTCTCCTCTGTGGTGAAAGTGGGGGTTTTGGCAGGGTTTATCATAACTACCGCTATGACCTTGTCAAAAAGCTTTGAGGTTCTTTCAAGTATGTCAATATGTCCTTTTGTCACAGGATCAAAACTGCCCGGGCAGATAGCTATCCTCATATCAATTCTCCTTTTGGAATTTTGTGACCAATACTTTTCCGTATTTATACTGCTTTTTCATCTTTAAATTCGGCACTTCTGTCTTTAATTGCCAGCCAAGCTCGCTCTCAGCTATTATTATACCATTTTCATTGAGGATTGCATATACTTTCTCAATTATTTCATCTAAAGTCCCCATATTGTAGGGAGGGTCTAAAAAAACGATGTCAAATCCCTCTTTTGTGCTCTTTAAAAAATCCTGTGCCGACATGGTGACAACACGGCATTTTTCGAACAGACCACAGTTTTTAATATTTTGTGCAACCATAGCTGTGGCGTCCTTGTTTTGGTCCACAAATACGCCGAAAGCCGCCCCACGGGACAGACATTCTATCCCCATCTGACCTGAACCTGCGAACAAATCCAAGACCCTCGCCCCGGGGATTAAAAAATGTATGGAGGAGAAAATTCCCTCCTTTACCCTGTCGATTGTAGGGCGTGTCTCCAAGCCCTCCAAGGTGGCAAGCTTTGTGTTACGGGCATCTCCGCTGATAACTCTCATTTTGTGTCCTCTCCTTTTAGGTGGCAAATCGGCGAAGCTTTGGCAAAATCGCCAAAGTGCAATCTTTCCGCCGATGGTTGGTGGTAATTTTTATTGTCAATTATGCTCTGTTGTGTTGGGGGAAGTGATTTTCATCGCCCTGCTATTCCTGTTCCGGGTGGAAATAAGCATACACATTTCTTGCGTCCTTATAGCTTATCCCCTCCACCTCGCAGAGCTGTGCCATATCCTGATTTTTTATATTGGCGACGGTTTTAAATGCCTTCATAAGATTTTCCGCCCGTTTTTCGCCTATGCCGGGGATTTTGGTGAGGGTGACGGCATATGACTTTGTCTTTTGCGTTCTCCGCTGATATTCTATGGAAAATCGGTGAACCTCGTCCTGCACCTCGGTGACAAATTTAAAAATCGACTTGTGCATAGCGATGGCAATCTCCCCATCTTCGCTGACCATCGCCCTGGTTCTGTGCTTTGAGTCTTTTACCATTCCGAACACGGGAACATCATCAAAGGCAGTGCCTCGCAAGACCTCCAAAACGCTGGATAATTGCCCTTTGCCTCCGTCCAAGAAGATTACATCTGGCTTTATACCAAACTGCCCTGTGGCGCCTTTTTCGTACTCTGAGACACGCCGTGACAAGGTCTCCTGCATAGAGGCGTAATCGTCGGTGCCTGAGATAGTTTTCATCTTGAATTTACGATATCCGGATTTTTTGGGCTTGCCGTCCTCAAACACCACCATACCTGCAACGCTGGTGCCATCGCCCCAGTTGGATATATCATAGCTCTCAATGGTGTGAGGGGCTTCTTTCAGCCCCAGCATATTGGCGAGCTCGTCCATAAATTTTTGGCTTTTATCAATCCGTCCGGTCTCACGGGCAAGGCGCTCAACTGCGTTGGTGTACGCCATTTTGATGATTTTCATATTCTCGCCCTTTTGAGGCACCGACACATTCACCTTTGTTCCTGATTTTTGGCTGATGTATTCCACTATGTCCTCGTCGGCGGGCATCTGGTCTAAAAGCACATTTTTAGGGGGCGCTTCCACCCCATAAAACTGCACCAAAAACTCATCTCTCACGTCGTTTACGCTCTCTTCTTTAAAGAAAACGTGCTCTTTTTTATCCACCAACCTGCCCTGTCTAAAGCGCAAAACGCTGACACAGCAGTTTTTTCCACTTCCGCAAACTGAGATAAAATCGTGGCTTTGCAAGCTGTCATTCACTACATTTTGACCGGCGGAGAGTTTTTCAATAGCGGAGATTTGGTCTCTTATAAGCGCCGCTTTTTCAAAATTTAAGCTCTCGGAGGCGGTCTCCATATTTTCTTTTAATATGTCTATTATCTTCTCGGTGTCCTGTTTCATAAACTTGGTGGCGCTGTCGATTATCTCGTTGTAATCCGCCTTGTTGATTTTTCCTCTGCACACACCCATACATTTTTTGATGTAGAAATTAAGACAGGGTCTCTCCTTGCCAAAATCTCTGGGAAAAACTCTTGTACAGGTAGGCAGTCTGAAAATTTGCTGGGCGGTGGAGACCATCTCCCTCACGGCAAAGCCGGACATATAGGGGCCTAAATATTTTCCGTCGTCCTGGATTTGAAATTCAGCGGTTATTCGAGGGTAGTCCTCTTTTGAGATTTTTATAAAATTGTAGCCCTTATCGTCTTTCAATAATATGTTGTACTTTGGGCTGTGCTGCTTTATCTGGCTGCACTCTAAGGTCAGCGCCTCAAACTCGCTGTTGGTTACAATAACATCAAAAGAAAAGGCGTTCTCCACCATTTTTGCCACCTTTGGCAGGTGGACGTTTCCGCTTTTAAAATACTGGCTTACCCTTATTTTTAATTTTTTTGCCTTGCCGATATAAATTATTTCGTTGTGCTCATCTTTTATGATGTACACCCCCGGAAGGAGTGGCAAACTCCTCGCCTTTTCATAAAGTTCTTGTTTTGTCATCTATTCTCCGTGGACAAGCTTTTGTAGTATGTCACCGCAACTTAAAGATAAAAAAACACCGCCCACGGCACCGTGGCAGGATAAACCTAACACAGTACACCATCAGGCGGTGTTCGCTTTTAGAAATTAGTCACTGAAGCCTGAATTAACAAGTTTTACCAGTGCTTCTACTGCTGCCTCTTCATCTTGACCGTCAGCAATAACTCTGATTGATGT
>JAVVVT010000071.1:0-5227 GCA_036652515.1 Oscillospiraceae bacterium | reverse complement strand
GACAACACGCCCAAAAGGCTCTTGGCGTTGACACGTCTCTCTTCTTTTTCTACCCAAATTGATGATTTGAACTCATTTGCCTTCTGAATAAAAAATGTAGCCGGACGTGCGTGTAAACCTACCTGATTTTCAACTGTAACATCTTTGTAAAACATATATATAGCTCCTCATAAACCAATAAAACATTCATTTTTTGATACAAATTTATTGTATAACACTAAAGGCAAATAGTCAACTAACTAAACGTAAAATATCTATTATAACTATGATTTTGTGATATACAGACACCTATTTTTGTCTATATTGCCCATTATTTTTCAACACATTTAGCATTATTAAATAGTTTGCCACGACTTTATCATATGCGCCTGTGGGTATTTTTGACAAAGTCACTTAAAATATATTTTAAAACCCCTGTACACCGTAAAATTTAGCTGATTTTTATTATTTATAACCCGTCAAAGGCCGATTTTTTCTTGCCCAAAATGGATTTCGACTGCAAAAAGGGCAAGCTCCGCACAAAATATATTGCCACTTTTGATTATTCCTCGGGGAATATTTTTTTATACAGGTCCGGTCTTTTTTCTTTGGTGCGCTTTAGGGAGTCTTGCCGGCGATATTCCCTTATATTTTTATCGTGACCGCTTAATAGCACGTCCGGCACCGTCATACCGTGCCACTCATAGGGTCTTGTGTACTGGGCATATTCTAATAGCCCGTTGTAATGGCTCTCCTCCACATATCCCTCTTCGCTCTTTAGCACGCCCTCCATCATTCGGCAAACGGCGTCGGTTATGACCAAAGCCGGCAGCTCTCCCCCCGTCAAAACATAGTCTCCTATGGAGATTTCCATATCCGCAAGCTCCTGGACAATCCTCTCGTCAATCCCCTCATAATGTCCGCACACTATGGTTATATTTTCTTTTTTTGAGAGCTCTTTTGCAATCTCTTGGCTGAACACCTTGCCCGCTGCGGTGGTGAAGATGACAAATGGCTTGGAGGAGGATTGCTCCTCAATCGCCAGACAGCAGTCATAGACAGGCTGGGTCTGCATAACCATTCCGTGACCGCCTCCATAAGGGGTGTCGTCCACATTTCTATGCTTGTCTTTTGTGTAATCTCTTATATTGTAGGTGCTGATGTCCACTTTTCCCGCCGCTCTCGCCCTACCTATTATGCTGGTGTTTAAAACCGCCTCGCACATCTCGGGAAAAAGGGTGGCTATATTAATCTTCACCGAACATTCCCTCTATCACTTTCACTTCAATGGTTTTATTATCAATGTCTGTGCAGACCAAAAACTCGCTGACGGCTGGGAACATATACTCTTTGCCGTCCTCCCCTTTTATAAAATAAATGTCGCTGGCACCTAAATTATTCACGTCGGTTATAACGCCTATGGTGGCTTTGCTCAAGGTGTTCACCACCTTGCAACCGATTAAATCGCTGATAAAATACTTGCCCTCTTCTAAGGTGATTGCATCTTTTTCCACATATACAATCTTGCCTATAAGGTTGCGTGCAAGCTCGGGATTATCTATCCCCTGAAATTTTACAAGGACAATATTCTTGTGTACACGCACCTGTGTGGCAATGAGTTTTTCATAGTGCATCTTATTTTTTTGAATGTAAAAGCTGTCAAACTGCTCCAAAAATTCGCCGGAATCCGCCCAGGGATAAACCTTGACTTCTCCGCCGATGCCGTGTACCGATACAATTTCTCCCGTTTCAATATAGTTCATAGTAATCCTTCTTATATAAATTTGTGGATAGTAAAATATAGGTCTTACCACAATTATTGTGATAACGCCTATATTTTAATGCTTTGAAAATTAAAACAAGGTGCCTTTCAAAGCCGAAAAGCACCGAAATTTTAATCTATTTCCACCATAACTCTTTCGCCTGCACGATTGGCAGCCGCTCTCATAACAGTGCGGATAGCTTTTGCAATTCTTCCCTGCTTGCCGATAACTCTGCCCATATCCTCAGGTGCCACACTCAGGTGGTACACTATGATACCCTCTTCGTTTTTCTCATCTGCGGATACTTTTACAGCGTCCTTATCGTCCACAAGACCTCTTGCAATATTAATCAGTAATTGATTCATTAGAAGCCTCCGTTATTAGATAATGTTATTTTTCTTTAAAAGAACTTTAACAGTATCTGTTGGTTGTGCGCCGGTAGCAATCCATTTTTTAACTTTTTCTGCATCTACTTTGAGCAGAGCCGGTTCTTTACTTGGGTCATAAGTACCGATTTCCTCGATAAATCTGCCGTCTCTTGGGAAACGTGAATCAGCGACTACCACACGATAGAAAGGAGCTTTTTTTGCGCCCATGCGACGAAGTCTAATTTTTACAGCCATCTTTTTTACCTCCTGAAAGATTTGTGTTTATATTAAAACGCCCTTGCGTTAAAATATACCAATAATTTGTTATCTGCCTTTTAACATTCTGCCGAACGCCTTGGGGTTTTTGGTGAGTTGCTTCATCATCTTTTGCATCTGCTCAAACTGGCGCAGCAACTTGTTCACTTCCTGCACCTGCGTGCCGGAGCCCTGAGCAATTCTTCTTTTTCTCTTGGGGTCAATGATTGAAGGTTTTTCTCTCTCCTTCGCCGTCATAGAAAAGATGATAGCCTCTGTCTTTTTCAGCTCTTTTTCGGCATTTGCCTCATCGTCTTCTTTTATGTTGCCAACCCCGGGCATCATAGACATCATTGCGGATATGCCACCCATTTTTTTCACTTGACGCAGTTGCTCCAACATATCATTCATATCGAATTTGTTCTGCATCATCTTTTGGGCGGTCTCTGCCGCCGATTTTTCGTCCTGAGCACCCTGCGCCTTTTCAATCAAGGTCAACACGTCGCCCATTCCCAAAATTCGGTTAGCCATACGGTCTGGGTGAAAAGCCTCTAAATCGTCTAACTTTTCACCTGTTCCCACAAACTTTATAGGTTTGCCTGTGACAGCTTTTACGCTTAAAGCGCAGCCGCCACGGGTGTCTCCGTCCATCTTTGTGATAATCACACCGTCAAGCCCCACGCTCTCGTTAAAGTGTTTTGCCACATTTACGGAGTCCTGACCTGCCATAGCGTCTATCACTAACAATGTCTCGGTGACGGGAACGGCATTTTTTATATCTGTAAGCTCCTGCATAAGGTCTTGGTCTATATGCAGTCTGCCGGCAGTATCTAATATTAAGATGTCGTTGCCATAGTCTTTGGCGTGGTTATACGCCTGCTTTGCAACCAGGACAGGGTCGGTTTTTCCCAGTTGAAACACTGAAACTCCCGCCTGTTTTGCCACGATTTCCAGCTGTTCAATAGCCGCCGGACGATATATGTCCAAGGCTGCCAAAAGCGGACGGTGACCCTCTTTTAAAAACATCTTTGCCAATTTTGCGGCGTGGGTGGTTTTTCCTGCGCCCTGCAAGCCACACATCATAATTATTGTGGGACCTTTGTTTGCATATTTTATCCTCACATTTTGCGAGCCCATCAAGGCTGTCAGCTCTTCGCTCACAATCTTTATGACCTGCTGTGCCGGTGTGAGAGACTCCATCACCTGAGCGCCCATCGCCCTCTCGCTCACGGTTTTTATAAAATCTTTTGCCACGAGCATATTCACGTCGGCTTCCAAAAGTGCTATTCGCACCTCTCTCATCGCCAGTTTGATATCCTCTTCGTTTAGCTTGCCCTTGCCTCTAAGTTTTTTAAAGGCGTTTGACAGCTTTTGACTCAATGATTCAAATGCCATTTGACCCCCTTAATTTTCGCTTAAATCCTCGGAAATGAGCATTATTTTATTTGCCGCCTTATTTATATCCTCGTTGGGTGAATAGGTGGCGGCGTTATAAAAGCTGATGTTTTGGGCTAAAGACTTAATCTGTTCAATTCCGCTTATAATATTTTTATATTTTGCGGCAAAACCAATCTGCCCCTCTAACTCCAACAGCACTCCCTCGCCTCTTTTTATGGCGTCTCGCACCCCTTGACGGGTTATGCTGAAGTTGTCGGCAATCTCTGAAAGGGATAAATCCATATTAAAGTACTGCTGCATCATCTCCCTTTGCTTTTCTGTGAGGACTTCACCGTAAAAGTCAAGCAAGTATGACATATCAAGGTTCTTCGACATTTCAATATCTCCTTTCTGTAAAGTTTTATTCCTTTACAAGACTTAATTATTATATTATGTTAAGTATGATTTGTCAAGGTTTTTATGAGGAATATACATAAAAAATTTTCTTATGACAAAACCTGGCAAAGCTCACGGATTTTCCATTAAAAATGCCACACAATGAAGTGTGGCATAAATTTTATTTGCAATATTTTTGGATATATTTATCACAGCAGGCGGAGATAATCTCTTTTGCCGCTTCCACCCCTTTGACCTCGTTGACCACTGTCTCCTTGTTCTCAAGGTTTTTGTAAACAGAGAAGAAGTGAGCCATCTCATCAAAAATGTGCTTTGGCAGTTCAGTGATATCCTTGTAGGTGTTGTAGGTTGGGTCGCTAAAAGGTATCGCTATGATTTTTTCGTCTAATTTGCCCCCGTCAAGCATAGTGATGACGCCGATAGGGTAAACTCTCACAAGGCTCATAGGAATTATATTCTCGCTGCAAAGGACCAGTACATCTAATGGGTCTTCGTCGTCTGCATAAGTTCTTGGGATAAGACCATAGTTTGCGGGGTAGTGGGTAGATGTATGTAAAATTCTGTCCAATATGATATGTCCCGTTTCCTTGTCCAATTCATACTTGTTTTTTGAGCCTTTTTCAATCTCTATAACCGCTATGAAATCGTCCGGTGAAATTCTTTTTGGGCTGATGTCGTGCCAAATATTAGCCATTGTAATTCTCCTTTTTAAATTGAATAAACAAAATCATTTCTATGCTGATTTCAGCATTATATTATTATATTATCACATTGTCAAGAAAAAGCAAATAGATAAGGGACAAGTTGTGCAAGTTAAATATTTAACTTGTACAACTTGTCTGTTTCAAGGGGGAAGCGCCCCTTATTTTTCCTCCGATTTTTTCAGTATTTCCTTTTGAAGAGCCAAAATTTCGTCTAATTTATAGTGCATATCCTCCACGATAATTTCGCTTTTTAAATTTATTTTATAGTCTCCTGCGGCACGGCGGCGGTCTTTTTCTTCTTGGCGATTTTGGCTCATCATAATAAGGGGCGCCTGCAACGCCGCTATACAGGACAGCACCAAGT
>JAVVVT010000070.1:0-8576 GCA_036652515.1 Oscillospiraceae bacterium | reverse complement strand
ACGTCTGTGAATTGTGCGCCAAAAAAGGTCACGGCAAGGCGAGTTGCCCTGACAAATGTCCACAACACGGTGATATTCACACCTGGGCGCATTGTCCGGACAATCCAATAAATAAGCCCACACCACCGCCAACTCCAGACACAGGTGAAGAGGTGACACCGCCGAAGCCAGACACAGGTGAAGAGGTGGCACCGCCGAAGGAACCACAGGTGGAGGAACACAGGCAAGAAGGACCCCGTAAAACCGTGATGAAGAATTTATATTTCTTTTTTGAAATGTAAAATCCCGAACTATAAAAAATATTTTAAGGGCAGATGAGAAAATCCTCTCAAATGCCCTTTCACTCAACACAAAGATTGCGATTGGAAATATATGACAAGTAACATTATCTTAAAAGGCATCGGCGGATTTTACTATGTGAGGACCGAAGATGGAATAGTTGAGTGTAAAGCAAAGGGGAAGTTTAGAAATCTTTCCCTTTCTCCTTTGGCAGGAGACGTGGTGGATTTTGAGGACGATGGCTCAACCAAAATCATCTCAAAAATTTACCCTCGAAAAAATAAATTTCTCCGTCCCCCCTTTGCAAATTTGGATTTGATGGTCTTGGTGGTCTCCACCACAGAGCCCTCGCCCAACTACCTTGTGATAGATAAAATGTGCGCCATTGCCGCACACAAAGGCGTGGAGGTGGCGGTGGTCATAACCAAAGGTGACCTGTGGGAATATAGGACGGTACACGATATTTATCAAAAAGCCGGTTTTCCTGTATTTTTTACAGGGGCAGATGACGGCGAACAACTAAAAGCGCTCCATGAGCTGATGAAAAACAAGCTCTGCGCCTTTGCAGGGAACAGCGGAGTGGGAAAGTCCACCCTCCTCAACAAACTTTTTCATAGCCTTGATTTGCAGACAAATGCCATAAGCCGAAAATTAGGCAGGGGCAAGCACACCACAAGACAGGTGGAAATTTTTGAAATAGAGGGCTGTATGGTCGCCGACACACCCGGCTTTTCCTCAATAGAATTAGATTATGATAACTTTATATCCAAAGATGATTTACAGCACGCTTTCACCGAGTTTGAAGAGTATATTGGTACATGCAAGTTTAACGACTGCTCACACACGGGAGAAAACGGTTGCGCCGTCAAAAAGGCTGTGGAGGAGGGGGCAATTCCCACCACACGGTATGAGAGCTATCTCACCCTTTATGACAGGCAAAAAAGCATAAAAGATTGGGAGCAAAAGTGATGAAACGATGTGTTGTTATAGGCGCTGTGGAGCTGAATTTTGACCTGACAAAGGTGATACAGCCCAAGGATTTTATCATCTGCGCAGACCGTGGCTGGCTGAACGCAAAAAGCCAAGGGGTCAAGGCGGATATGATAGTGGGGGATTTCGACTCCTCTCAAAAGCCTCAAGGTGAAAGCGCACAGCTCACGGTGTTGCCAATTGAAAAGGACGACACCGACACCTACTACATCGCAAGATATATCCTGGAAAACCATTTCACCGACGTGCTTATGTGCGGAGTGACAGGCGGAAAAAGAATAGAGCATACAATAGCCAATATTCAAACTCTCATTTTCTTTGCACAAAACAATATAAATGCCACCATAATGGACGGATATAGCACCATCATTGCCATTCAAAACGGAAAAATAAAGCTCCCTGCAATGGCGGATAAGTTTTTCTCCATATTTTCAATGGGGGATTGCGCCCAAGGCGTCAGCGTGAAAGGGGCAAAATATCCACTGAACAACTACACTATGCTCAACAGCTATCCTGTGGGTGTCAGCAATGAGTTTGCCGATGATGAGGTGGAGATAAGCGTGGACAAGGGCTGTTTGCTCTTAATAATCACCCAAAAGGATTGAGGATTTTACCCTTTGCTTAGATGCCCAAAAAATTAACCAGATAAAAACAGAGGCACCACCGTTTAAAACGATGATGCCCCTTATTTTTTGCAATAAAATAATAAGCTCATAAAAAGACTGAAAGCTTGTCCATAGCTTTTTGAGCGGTGAAACCTTCGATTTCCTCCACACTTAGCCCACACAGTTGGCAGAGAAACTTTTGTCACTATCAGCTGCAAGCTTGCCCTTTTTCAATCTTTTTTGCTCTCTTGCTCATAGCGCTCTATCTCCCTGCGATTTTTCCTTATGCGATACAGGCAAAACAGCGCTATCAAGACAGGCACCGCAATTGCTATGCAATACCCGATTTTATAAAAAATGTCGCTCATATGACCCTCCAATGAAAAAAACTCTAAAAATATCTTAACACATAATATAATTTTGGCAATAAAAACTTTGTAATAATTTTGTTATTTTTACTTCTGTTGATACTATATAAATATAATCCATATTTTTGGTTGATTTGTATATAAATTGTGAAATTTATGTAAATTTGCAAGAACAGGTGTATTGACAAAAGTCCTTTAATGTTGGATAATTTGAATTGCGAGGACAGTTGACTGTCCACAAATATCCGTGAATAAATCACGAACAATTTTAGGAGGAATTTTCCAATGAAAAAGTTACTTGCTTTAGTGCTTGCACTAGCTCTTACATTTTCTCTTGTAGGATGCGGCAAAAAAGATGACAGTAGCAAACCCGTAGAAGGCGATAAAGACCAATTAAAGGTTCATCTTATTGTTTCTACCTTAGGCGACAAATCTTTTAATGACTCAGCATACAATGGATTGCTGAAAGCTGAAAAAGACCTTGGCATCAAATTGTCATTCGTTGAATTCGGCACAGACAACTCAAAGGCAGCCCCTACAATGCTTGAGGCAGCTGAAGAGGGATATGACGTTATCATATTCAACAACCTTGGTTACGGTATGGCAGAGACATGGCTCGTTGAGAATGCTGCAAAATATCCTGACACAAACTTCTTGATGTATGATGAAGTTAAATACCAGCCAAACGTACCAAATGTACAGTGCCTTTCTTACAAAGCAAACGAATCTGACTTCCTTGCCGGCGCACTTGCCGCAAAATTGTCAAAAACAGGCACCATCGCATTTGTAGGTGGCGAGGACAACCCAATCATTGCTGACTTCTTTGTTGGCTATGCTCAGGGCGCAAAATATGCAAACCCAGACATAAAGATGACAGTCAGCTACACAGAGAGCTGGACAGATGCACCTAAGGGCAAAGAATTAGGTCTTGCTGCTATCAATGCAGGCGCTGATGTTATTCACGCTGTTGCAGGTTCAGCCGGAAACGGTGCTCTTGAAGCTGCTCAGAGCAAAAAATTGTTGGGCATAGGCGTTGACTCTGACCAATATGAATTGTTCAAGACAGATAAACCTGAATTGGCTGCTTCAATAGTGACATCTTCACTTAAAAATGTTGGCCAGTCACTTTATATGACAATTGACGCAATCCAGAAGGGCACATTTGTCGGCGGTTCAAGAACTTGGTTTGGTATGCCTGAAGGCTGCGCCGGTATCGCTGAAAATGAAAACTACAAGAAATTAGTTGATGCCGATACACAGGCTTACATCGAAGATGTAAAAGCTAAAATGGCTGCCGGCGAAATCAAAGTTGATTCATTTTTTGATATGAAAGATGAAGACTACAAAGCTTTGAAAGCTTCAGTCGAGAAAAAGTAAAACGTAAAAACGTGTTATTTTAGGAATTAATACGCAAAGCGGCATCTAAATAGGTGCCGCTTGTGTTTTTTTGCAAATCTATTATTTACATTTGATGAAATTTTTAGTACAATGTATACAACATATAAAATTTTTAGTGAGGTGAGGAAAATGCCAGAAGAAATTTTGCTTATGGACAAGGTGACAAAAGTCTATCCAAACGGCTTTGTGGCAAACAAAGAAGTTACTTTTTCCATCAATAAGGGCGAAATTCATGCGCTGGTCGGTGAAAACGGTGCAGGCAAAACAACATTGATGAAAATCCTCTTCGGTATCGAGCAGCCCGAAGAAGGTCGCATTTTAGTCAAGGGCAAAGAAGTGCGTATCAATAACCCACTTGAGGCTATCGCAAACGGAATAGGTATGGTGCATCAGCACTTTATGCTTGTTCCTTCTCTTACGGTCGCCGAAAATGTGGTGCTTGGTATGGAGCCTAAAAAGAATGGAATGTTTGACTTTGAAGAGGCGGTTCGGATAACAGAGGAAGCTGTAAAAAAGTACAATCTTAAAGTTGACGCCCGTGCAAAGGTAGAAAATCTGCCTGTTGGCTTCAAACAAAAAGTAGAGATAGTCAAGGCGCTTGTCCGTGGTGCGGAAATCCTTATTTTGGACGAGCCCACAGCTGTTTTGACCCCTCAGGAGACAAAAGAGCTGTTTGTTGAGCTGAAACACTTGAGAGACCAAGGGCACACCATTGTGTTCATCAGCCACAAACTCAATGAAATCAAAGAGCTATGTGACCGTTTGACAGTTTTGCGCCTGGGCAAGAGCGTGGGCAAGGCTTTGGTCAGCGAGGTCAGCGAGCAGGACATATCCCGTATGATGGTGGGTCGTGACGTAATTTTGAAGATAGAAAAGACCGCACCAAATCCGGGCAAAGCTGTACTTAAAGTCAATGACTTAAAAATTCTGGCAAATTCCGGCAAAGCTATTGTAAACGACATATCTTTCTCGGTGCGCAGAGGCGAAATCTTAGGTGTCGCAGGTGTTGAGGGCAATGGACAGAGCCAGATAAGCGAGGCTATCACAGGTCTTTTGGGCTATGACGGCGGCTCTATAACCATCAATGGCACAGATATAAAAGGCAAAAAAATAAGAGCCATAAGGGAGCTGGGCGTGTCCCACGTCTCAGAGGACCGCATGACCTACGGCGTTGCAGCCCTTTCGGGGGTCAAGGATAACGTGATCTCAGACAGATATTATAAAAAAGAATTTAACAAGGGCCCCTTGCTTGACAGCAAAAAAATCAATGAGTTGACAGATGTGCTCATCAAAGATTTCTTGATAAAATGTGATGACAGAGACCAAGCCGTCAAGATGCTCTCAGGGGGAAATATGCAAAAAGTAGTTGTCGCCCGAGAATTTTCCAGCAATCCCAACCTTGTTGTAGCTAACCAGCCCACCCGTGGTATCGACGTGGGTGCAACAGAGTTTATTCGCAAAAAGTTGGTTGACCTTCGTGATGAAGGCGCAGCCATTCTGCTTATTTCAGCTGACCTCAATGAGGTTTTAGAGCTGTCGGACAGCCTTATTGTAATGGAAGAGGGCAAGATTGTCGCCTACATTCCAGATGCCTCTTCCATAGGAGATATGGAGCTGGGCGAATATATGTTAGGCGTCAAGAGACAGACTCCTGAGGAGATTGCGAGGGTTGTATATGACTAACAAACAAATTGAAAGACGCTTTGAAGCGTTTAAAACTGCGGCCGCAATAGTCATAGCCGTAGGTCTTGCACTGCTGGTAATCTCGTTTATAAGCGAGGCGCCACTGGAGGCTATCAAAGCTTTTGCCATAGGTCCACTTCAAAAGAAAACAAGAATAGGCAATATTATTGAGTTGATGACCCCACTTATCTTTACAGGCACGGCAATCTGTGTTATGTATCAGGCAAACCAGTTTAATATGATAGGCGAGGGCGCATTTCTTATAGCGGCAAACCTCACCACTTGGTTTGCAGTGACACACAACACCTGGAAAGGCTTGCCACTGATAGTTGTCTGTCTTCTCATCGGCATTGCAGCAGGCGTTGCCGCCGCTTTTATCCCCGCTATTTTAAAAGTTAAATTTAAAGCTAACGAAGTTGTATCTTCAATTATGATGAACTACATATTACTTCAAGCCGCAAACTATATCCTTTACTACAAAATGAAGGATACCTCCAGCGGTCTGCAGGCTTCATTTCCAATCCCTCCGCAAGCTAAATTGCCTAAAATTTGGCAGCCTACCCGTGTGCATTTTGGCATCATCATAGCCCTCGCCGTGGCACTCATTATGTATGTATTTATCTACAAGACAAAATGGGGATATTCCATACGCATGGTGGGCGCAAACCAAAGCTTTGCCAAATATTCGGGCATAAGCGTTTTGGGCGTAGCAATGGCTACACAGCTCATAGGCGGTGGTATTGCCGGTCTTGGCGGCAGTGTTGAGATGCTTGGTATGTACGACAAATACATATGGTACGGCAAACAGCCGGGCTATGGATTTGACGGTATTATGGTAGGCGTTTTGGCAAAAAACAATCCTCTGTATGTGCCTTTGGCAGCATTTTTCTTGGCATATTTGAGGATAGGTGCAGACGTTATGAACAGAACCTCAGATGTTCCAATCGAGTTTGTTGAAGTTGTACAAGCTATTGTTATTATGCTGGTTGCCGCTGAGATGTTCCTGTCCAAATATAAACATAAGCTCATTGTAAACAACGCTAAAAAACAAATTGATGCAAAGGAGGCAAAATCATAATGGAAGGATTTTTTACTCAAATAGCAGACCTTTTGTTTACCACCACTTTTGCAGCGTCTATTTTTAGAGTTACCACTCCAATCCTGTTTGCGGCATTGGGCGGACTTGTGGCTCGCCGTGCAGGAATAATGAACCTTGCCCTTGAGGGCATGATGCTCACCAGCGCACTCACGGGTGTTGTGGTTTCGGCATATGTTAAAAAAGCGGCACTGGGCGGAGTTGTTGCCTCAGATGCTCTATATGGAGAATTAATCGGCAAAGCCAACCTATACGGAACCCTGTCCGGATTTTTGGCAGGAACCCTGTCCGCAATACTCTTGGCATTGTTCTTGGCATATATGGCGGTGCAGCTCAACGCAAACATATACCTGTCGGGACTTGCCATAAACACTATGGCGGCAGGCGGCACGGTTTTCGTGCTCTACCTTGCGGCAGGTGAAAAGGGTATTTCCTCCTCGCTGAACTCCTGTACAATGCCGGTTATCAATATCCCCATTATAAAGGATATTCCGGTTTTGGGCGAAATAGTTTCGGGGCATAGCTTAATGGTGTATTTTGCACTGCTGTGCATACCGTTAGTGTACTTTATTATAATGAAGACATCAACCGGTTTGCGTATCCGTGCTGTGGGCGAAAACGCCCATGCAGCGGAGTCTGTCGGCGTCAACGTGAAGAGAGTGCAGTTTCAGGCAATGGCGCTTTCAGGGCTGTTTTGTGGCTTTGGCGGCATCTCACTGTCTATGAGCTACGTCTCATTCTTCAGCCGTAATATGACGGCAGGTAAGGGCTTTATCGGTATGTCCGCCATGAACCTTGGCAACGCAAGCCCAATAGGCACAACCATTGCGGCGTTCCTGTTCGGTATGTTTGATGCTATGGCTAACGTGTTGCAGGCGCTGGCGATACCAAACCAGTTTGTGGTTTCTATCCCCTATATCGCAACCCTTGTAGGACTTGTGGTGTTTGCAATCCAAAGCGAAAACAAAGTCAAAAAATTAAAGAAAAAGCAGTAATAAAAAGTGTGTATTTTGTTTTCAAGGTACACACTTTTTTTTAAGATTAAAGAGGATAGGTTTTTCTTGAGATGTAAAAAGGATAGGATATTTTTGAAAGTAAATATGATATGTTATTTTGGGGAGATAAAGAGGGTAGGTTGTTCTTAAAAGTAAAGAGGATATGTTGTCCTTAAAAGTAAAAAGGATAGGATATTCTTGAATGATAAAGAGGATATATTATGCGCAAAAAAGAGAGGCAGGTTATAGAAATGGAAAAAATAAAAGAGATAATGCAGGCTTGTATCGTGTGCCATTTAGGCTTTGCAGAGGGCAAATCAGCCTATGTGGTGCCGCTGAACTTTGGCTTTGAAGAGGAAAATGGCAAGGTTACCCTATTTTTCCACGGCAGTAAAGTGGGCAGAAAAATCGATTTGATAAACAAAATGGGCTGGGCAGGTTTTGAGATGGACACCAACCACGCAATAAATTCAGCCCCAAAGCCTTGCGATTTCTCCTATCGCTATCAGAGCATAATCGGTGAGGGCAAGGTGGATTTTATCGAAGATAAGCAGGGCAAGGTGGCGGCGTTAGAAAAAATTATGTCCCATTACGAGAAGAGAGATAAGTGGGAATTTGATGAAAAAATGTTAGAAGCCACAGCCGTTTTTAAATTGCAGGTAGAAAAAATGGAATGTAAAGAGCACCGATAAACGCACTAAAGCACCCCCCCTTTTTCGGTTGGGCTTTCTCTCACGTTTGTTAGCACCGATAAATACGTCAAAGCAAACCTTTTTCGAGGCAATAGATTTTTATCCCATAGCATTTGAAGATTAAAAAATGGAGCCAACCAATAAAATTCACATCGCTGCCCCGTCATCAGATAGGGCAGTGTTGTGAAATTAGATAGATATTTGCCTTATAAGTATGAAAGTTTATGAAAATTCGAAAATTTCAATAAAAGGACTTGAAAAATTTACGCAAATACTATATTATATTAATGTTGTCTGGGTGTAGCGCAGTTGGTAGCGTGCTACCTTGGGGTGGTAGAGGTCGCCTGTTCGAGTCAGGTCACTCAGACCAAAGACCTGTTTTCTGTATAGAGAGCAGGTCTTTTTTTGTATATAAAACTGTGGGATACTCTAAGAAAGACTTCATATAACCACTAACAGACTTGAAATAT
>JAVVVT010000069.1:0-8918 GCA_036652515.1 Oscillospiraceae bacterium | reverse complement strand
TTTTCCGCTGTCCCGTTTCACCGATTTTACCGTTTTAGCCGTTGCCTGTCCTGTTTGCGCTATTTGTGCTATTTGTGCCATTTTTGCTGTTTGAGCCGCTTTCGCTATTTGTGCCATTTTTGCTATTTGAGCCACTTGCGCTATTTATATGGCTTTTACTACTTGAGCTATTTGCACCAATCGCACTGCTTGCACCACCTGCACTACCTGCACCACTTGCACTACCTGCACCGCTTGAGCTACTTGTGCCATTTTCTCCGCTTGTACTACTTGTACCGCTTGAGCTATTTGAGGCGTTTTCCATCTCTGAGTTTTCTGTGGGGGGATTGAGCCTATTTTCTTTTATTTGATAATAAGCCTTAAATACATCTCTCACGCTCTGGGCTAAATTATATCCGTTGCCGCCTTTTTCGGCGATTACCGCCACTGCGATTTCAGGGTTTGCCACAGGACCGTAAGCCATAATTGTGGCGTTATACAAATCCCCGGGAACCTGCGCCGTACCTGTCTTACTCGCCACGGTGTAGGGCAATTCTGATAGGTATGCCTTGGCATTTCCCTCAGTGGACGCCAGCACCATACCTCGCTCTGCTATGTCAAAGGCGTTGTTGGTGTTCTCGGTTTTGGAGAGCACCGTCACAGGTGTGCGGTATATCTCTTGAGAGCCGTCATATGTCTGGATTGAGTCTATCAAATGGGTGCTGTACCTCACCCCTCTGTTTGCCACGGTGGCGGCGTAGGTCGCCAGTTGAACGGTGGTCACCACTGTGTCTAACTGACCGATTGCAGCCTGAATGGTGTTGCCAGCCTGCCAGGTCTGCCCTGCCAATTCTTTTTGTTCCGGACTTGAAAGCGAACCCTGTTTCTCGTTGACTTCAAGCCCTGTCTTTACCGCAAGACCCAAATTGTTGGCGGTTTCGTTGATTTTTTCTATGCCCAAACGTCTTCCTAAGTCATAGAAAAAGCAGTTACAGCTGACCTTTAAAGCCTGCTCCACATTGATTGTCCCATGGGCTTTGTACCCCGAGCAACCCGGCACTGAACTGCCCCACTGCTCCTGTGTGTAGTAGTTGTATGTGCCGTGGCAAGTGTAGGTGAAATTTTCATCTATCAAGCCCGCCTGAAGCGCCGCCACCGCCACTGAAACTTTAAACACCGAGCCCGGTCTGTACAGCCCTTGGAGAGCACGGTTGAAAAGCGGAGTATCTGCGTTGGAAGCATATTCATCATAATTTGATGAATACATATTCAAGTCATAGGTGGGATAATTGCAGATTGCCAAAACAGCCCCTGTTTTTACATCTATCACCACCATAGAAGCCCCTGTACACTCCTTGCCCCAGCCTGCTGTGCGCCCCTGCAAGCTTACCACCTGATTTGCCAAGATGTCGTTTGCCGCTTTTTGAAATTCAGCGTCTATGGTGAGCTTGAGGGTGTTGCCGGGTTTAGGCTCCTGTTCCACCACCATATCCACGATTTCGCCGTTGATATTTTTTTCAATCTGCCTTGTGCCGTCTGTGCCTTTCAGATAATTTTCGTAAATTTTTTCTAATCCGTCTTTTCCAAGCATGTCATTTATATTATAGCCTTGAGATTTGAGCTGTTCGTATTCTTCCGCATAAATCGGTCCCACTGTGCCTAAAACGTGGGGCAAGAGGGTGCCGTCCTCATAATATCTCTGGCTGGATTCGCTTATTTCAATGCCCGGCAGCTCCTGTGAGCGCTCGGTTATTATGGACACGGTGACCATTGACACGTCTTTTGCCAGAGTAAATGGGTATTCGGCGGAGTAGCCCGCCCTCTCCATAGTGTACCTTATTCCCCCTAAAATTCTCTGCTGCTGTGAGGAATATTCTGTGAGCGAATACCTTTCGGACAATTTTGAGAGAACGTCCTCCTCGGTAGCGTAAACCGCCAAGGTGAGCATCTCTCGCAGGCGTGAAATCTCTGTTTCCTTGTCTGATTTGAATTTATAGGGATAATTTGCCTCCATAGGAAGGATATCGTTTATCTCTTCGCTATTTCTGTCCAATATTTCAAGGGTCTGCAATATCCTCTCATTCAGCTGGTTTGGGGGCATATACGCCTTGTTGATAACCACGCTGAACACTGAGCGCCCAGATGCCATCGCCACCCCGTTCACATCTACTATGTCCCCACGGGCGGCATAGATAGTTTGAGAAATACGGGTGGAGGCATTGGATTTTTTATAATATTCTTCTCCGCCTATGAGCTGATATTGAATAAGTTTTACGCCGAAAATCAAAAAGACCGACATAATAAACAGCATAAGTATATTTAGCCGTGCGTCTGCAATTTTTTTCATTGTCACCTCGCATCAAAACGTAAAAATCGTTGGTTTATATCCTCAATATACTTGTGGAACAACACCGAAAAAAGCGAGGAGTACCCACTTAAAAGGACAACTTTTTTCACATATGCCATAAAAATATGGCTGTATCCGCTTAGAACATAGGAGAAGAAAAAGTCCAAGCTCAACATAATGAGCATAGCCATAAAGGAGAACATATAGGAGTTTCTTGTGTTGGGTTTAAAGAAAAACTTCACCGCCACCGAGCCTGCAAAGCAGATGAGCAGCAGCGGAATTGTAAATAATCCCACAATCCTACCTGCGGAAAGCTCCATTAACAGACCGCCCAGCAAGTAGATTATAATAGTCTGCCAGCTCTCATCAAGCATAGAAAGGGTGATACAAAAGGGCATTATAAGCACAGGCTTGACACCGAAAATCTGCAAAAATTTAGGGGTGCTCTGAAAAATATATAGAAGAAAAACGCTCACACCAAGCAGAGCATATTTCATCACCTGTCTGAAAATAATTTTTTGTCTGTTCATTTTTTCCCTTAACTTGTCACTTAAATAAATTTATCTCATAAGCTAATATGTGTAGGAGGTGATGATGAATACCATTTTCACGTTGGCTATGTCCGCCGAGGGTTTCACCACCGCCGATTTTGAGTTGCCCGAGGGGTCAACCACAACCTCTTCAATCGTCCCCACTATCAAATCTTTGGGGAAAACCGAGCCCAGCCCCGTGGTGCTGACTATATCGCCTTCTGCAACCTTGGTGCCTTTGGGGAGGTAGGACATAATACAATTTTCGCTGTTTTTTAAATCGTAAGAGCCGCTGACTATCCCATTGTCTAACTCGCTGCCTGCAAAACAGCCCATACTTACAGCCGGGCTGAGTATGGTGGACACCTTGGCAAAATTTGCCCCCACCTCTGTCACCACGCCCACCACGCCGTCTATTGAGATGACCACGTCGTTTTTGGCAATCCCATAATTTTCTCCCTTGTCCAAGGTGAAAGAATAGAATTTATCCATGCCGTCACGGCCTATGATAAAGGCGCTGACCATCTCCTCCTCCACTTTATTTTCTGTTATGGAGAGGAGCTCCTCATACTGCTTATTTTTCATCAATAGCTTATCGTAGTCCACCTGCTTTTTGCGAAGGGCGTTAAGCTCCTCTTTCAGCTCCTCGTTCTCTTTGATAATGCTGTTGATATCAATAGTCTTATCTGTAAATGTGCTTATGGTGTCTGATATGGCAGAGGTGAGTTTTTGAAAAGGCACTGCCACCGCACCCAATATTTCTTGAGGTGCGCTCATCAAGCGGTCGTTCGCCGCCGCATACGCCATTATTCCCGCCAAAAGCAGCAGAAAAACCACAAGTATTTTTGTAAGCTTAGACTGAAAATTCACCTGTATGCTCCTTTAATTAATTATGACTGACAGACTTTATATTTGTATATTAAATTTGCAAGCCCACATGAGCTTGCAAATTCGTAAGTCAGATTAAATCTTCTTGTTATCTTCCTGAAGAACATCGCCCCAAATCTCCATATGGTCAAGCACAGAACCTGTGCCGTTTGCCACACAGTCAAGAGGGCTTTCTGCAATGTGAACATCAATTCCGGTCTCTGCGCCGATAAGTTTATCGATGCCACGCAGCAATGCGCCGCCACCTGTAAGGGTGATACCGTTGTCGATTATATCCGCCGCAAGCTCCGGAGGGGTTCTCTCCAAAGTCTCTTTCACCGCCTCGATGACCTTTTCAAGGCTCTCACGCAGAGCCTCTCTCACGTC
Source organism: Oscillospiraceae bacterium (assembly GCA_036652515.1). GTDB lineage: Bacteria > Bacillota > Clostridia > Oscillospirales > Ruminococcaceae > RGIG3102. The sequence continues at coordinate 4,808 of JAVVVT010000069.1, read as the reverse complement.
CTCCGATGAAATTTCAGCATTTTTAGGCAGACCGTTAATAAGGTTTCTGCCCTTGACTTCTATCTTCAAATCCTCATCTAATTTGTAAGCTGTGCCTATCTCGATTTTAATTCTTTCGGCAGAGCGCTCACCTATGAGCAGATTGAATTTTCTTTTTATATAGTTGATTATCGCCGCATCAAACTCGTCTCCGCCTGTTCTCACACTTCTGGATGCCACAATGCCATTCAGTGAGATAACCGCAACTTCGCTTGTGCCGCCGCCGATATCCACAATCATACTGCCCGAGGCGTCCTGAACGGGCAATCCTGCTCCGATAGCCGCCGCCATAGGCTCTTCAATAATCAAAACTTGACCTGCGCCTGCGTTGATACTCGCCTCTCTCACCGCACGTCTTTCAACTTCTGTAACGCCTGAGGGAATACAGATGACCACACGGGGTTTAAAGAGCAAAGATGAACCGCAAGCTTTTTTTATGAATATTCTAAGCATGCTCGCCGTCACATCAAAATCGGCTATAACGCCGTCTTTCAGGGGTCTTACAACCATTATTGAGCCGGGGGTCTTGCCGATAACTTCTTTTGCCTCGTTACCCACAAATTTGACTGTATCATTTTTTGTGTCCACAGCTACCACGCTGGGCTCACGCATTATAACGCCCTTGCCCTTCATAAAAACAAGCGTATTGGCAGTGCCCAAATCTATTCCTATATCCTTTGTCAAGCCTAACATATATATCTCCTTAAAGTCACTTACTAATAATATAAATTACTCAATCATTTTACCACGAATACTACAAATTTTGCAATTACTTTTTCGTCACTATTGCCAAATTTCACACTAAATGGAGATAATTCAGCAATTTGTACAGCTTTTGAACCGGCAATCCCATTACATTGTGATAATTTCCTTGGATTTTTACAATATATCTGCTCATAAACCCTTGAATGGCATATCCCCCTGCCTTGTCATAGGGCTCATCTGTCTTTATGTATCTTTTTATCACGTCTAAGGGTATCTTATCAAAATAAACTTTTGTGCTTTGGGTGAAAGAATAAAGCCTACCGCAGCGCCAAACGCTCACCCCCGAATGAACATAGTGAGAGGTGTTTGAAAGGGATTTTATCATCTCCAGCGCCTCCTCTTCTCCCCTTGGTTTTTCTATGACCTTGCCCTTTAAATCCACCACCGTATCACTGCTTATTATGACACAGTTTGTGTCATTTAAGCTTTTTAGTGCGCCCATACACTTATCTTTTGAGAGCTGTAAGGCTTTTTCTTTGGGGGATAAAAATGGGTAGGGCATCTCGGTGACCTGTGGATTTATCTGGGAAAAATCGTCGGTTATAAGGTGCAAAAGTTCTTTTCTTCTCGGGGAAGTGGAGGCTAAAATTATCTTCATACCCCTACCTCATTTTATTGTAGATAAACATAGAAAGTCCTATGGTCAATATCTGTGCCACCGAGACTGACATAGAAAATCCTAAGGTGATTTTTATTATAATCAAGTCTAACACGGCGGGATTTTGCGCTGAAAATCCAATGGTGTTTGCGTACCCCAGCCAGCTCAAACTGGGTACCTGTACGCACAATTTTGCCACTAATGAGCCCAAAATAATACCTGCCAACAGGTAAAATAAAAACATAAATTGTTTCTTCATCTAATTCTCCGACTTGCCGCAAGCGCCCCTGTCCCCTTGGAACAGCCAAACTTTACGGTGTAAATTATTCTTTTTCGGCGCTATTTTGCGCAATTTTATCCTATATAGAGGCTTTGTAATAAAGACCTCTTGTAAACTCGGTATCAAGGGGCTTGCCTTTTAAGAACAGCTCTGTGACCTGTCTTGTCCTCTCCTTGTCCTCAATGGTGAAGCACAGGGATATATAATCCGCCGTGACCTCCCTCTGTCTCTCTGCTAAATACAGGGGGACGGGGTTGAATATCTCACGGTAGCCCTTTATCTTTCCGTGGCATACCACAGGCAATTTCATACCTTTTCTGTCGGTTAAAAATCCCAGCCCGTCACATTCGGCGCAGCTGCGCACATTCTGCAATGGGCAAGCTTTTGTGAGCATAATAGGGATATGTCCATAGCCAATGACAATGGTTTTTACCCCTCCGCCTATCCTTTTTATCTGCTCTAAAGTTATCTCGGGGCTGAGGGTGAGGTACTCAACGCCCATCTTAAAATATTCATCTGCCGAAAGGCTGTTTGATACATTTAAAGTGAAAGAGGAGAAGATTTCGCAGCCCTCCACCAAGGGGATATGTCCGATATTTTGCACGCAAAAGCGGTTGAATTGTAATTCTTTTGCCTGTTCAATCTCACTTTTTAGCTCCTGTGTGCCATTCATCATATCTCGTGGCAGCTCAATGACAATCTTGTCTTTAAGGGACATTGCGCAGTCTTGATACTCCTTGATAGGTAGGATTATATATTCAAAATTGCAACATAAATCCATAGGAATTTGCTGGGCGCTCTCAAATCTTGCTATATACTTTACCGTGGAATTTCTTGGGGCAAAGGTGGGTATAAGGTAGTCTTGAGTTTTTAACTCCTTTGGCTGTGAGCGTTTTTCCAGCAGATTTGCCGTCAATTCTCGCCTGCCTGCGTTTATTTCACTCAGGGGCAAATATTTGCCTTCTATAAGGGAGATATTTATCTCTTGGGCAAAAAACGGGGTGCCACCTAATTTTTCCAGCGCAGTTTTAAGCGCCTTTTCAAAGTCATTTTGGGTGTCCTGCAAAGGGGCGGTTATGATTTTTTCAAACCTGTTTTCTCCGTCGCTCACAGACAGAACGCTCTCTTTTTCTCCCATAGAAAAGGAGATATTTATGGGGACATACTGCCCCTCTCGGCGGTATAACTGGCGCATATAGGGAAGGGTCTCTTTTGTGATGAGGGAGTCCTCCATTGTGCGCACGCCAAAGACATCTCTGTCTAATTTCACCTCTAAAAAGCCATTTGTAAAGCCCGAACGGCTGAATACGTCTGCCAAAATCTCCTTGTCGTACTCTAAACCGCCCAGCGCCTTTTTTGCGCTGTCAACGGCGGACGCCACATATTCGGGCGTTCTCATTCTGCCCTCTATCTTGACGCATTTTACCCCCATTGCCTCTAATTGGGGCAACATATCCAAGGCGCATAAATCTTTTAAGCTCAGGTGGTTGTCATCTAAATTGGCTTTGGCTGACATAGGCAAGCGACAGGTGCCTGCGCATCTGCCACGGTTTCCGCTGCGCCCTCCCAAAAAAGCCGAGGCGTAGCACTGCCCCGACAAGCTCACACAAAGAGCCCCGTGGACGAAAATTTCAGTTTCAATCCCACAGTTTTTTGTTATGTATTCCACCTGTTCAAGGCTTAATTCCCTTGCCAAAATCACCCTTGAGTAGCCCCTTTTTGATAGGAGCAATGCCCCTTCTAAATTGTGTACCGCCATCTGGGTGGAGGCGTGGAGCTGTATATCCGGTGCAACATTTTTGATGATTTCCGCCGCTGCCAAATCCTGTGTTATCACCCCATCGACGCCGCACTGCGCCACTTTTTTCACGGTGTCTATAAAGCTTTCTAATTCGCTGTCATAAAGTATGGTGTTCAAGGTCACATTTACCTTTACATTTCTTGCGTGACAAAAACAAACCGCTTCTTTTAGTTCTTCAAAACTGAAATTGGCGGCTGACGCCCTTGCGTTAAAACTTTGCACCCCAAGATAGACGGCATTTGCACCTGAGTAAACCGCTGCGATTAAATTTTCCATATTCCCTGCCGGGGCAAGTATCTCTATGTGGTTAGTCATTATTACCTCTTTGGTTCTTCAGGTACTGAATATCCACCTTCAATTTTTCTAATTCCAACTTAACCTTTTCAGCCTCCATGCGTGCCTTGTTGGCATCTTCAAGGTATTGTTTAACCTGTAAGCGCATATTGTCCGAGCCACGGTTGGCATTGTCCAACTTGTCTAAATAGGTCATGGCACAGAGCACTGCGGCGGCGGTTATTGAGGCGGAGGGACTCTGCTCCATAATTTTGCGCATATCACCGTCCAATATCTGCGCCAATTCCAAGACGTGTGTCTCGTTGTCTGTTGAATTGATGATATAGCTTGTCCCGGCTATATTCAATTTTATTTTGTTGAAAGGCATTTTTACTCCTCCAAAATATAGTAAATTTCGGCAACTTTTGATTAAACTTGAAAATCAAATAAAAGAATTGCCCCTATTGTTTTTACAAAAAATAATTTTTTGGGTTGTTTATTGCAAAACTTCCCAAGTTAATAATACTATATCTTTGCCTATTAAGCAACAAATTTATGGCTTCTTTGGATAAAATGTCTTGAAAGATTGGCAATATGTATATATAATAAAATATATGTACCAAATCGATGCTTTTTAAAGCACCTATAAATTTCACAGGAGGAAATGATTATTATGCAAATTCAGCTGACATCTGCCCAGCTCAAGGATATGATTGTGGATACTTTACAGCACGAATATTCCACTAATCCACAGGACGCCTCATATGATGACATCTACAAGGCAACTGCATTTTGCACTCGCAAGATGCTCAGTCGTCGTCAAAAGGAGTTCAACGCCCGTTCAAACGCCCACGGAAACAAACAAATTTATTATCTTTGCATCGAGTTTTTAATGGGAAGAAGCTTAAAGACAAACCTTTTCAATTTAGGTCTTGACAAGGTCGCCGCACAGGCATTCAAGGCTTTGGGAGTTAGCGACGAAAAGATTTTCGAGTGCGAGCCCGACGCAGGTCTTGGCAACGGCGGTTTAGGTCGCCTGGCGGCTTGCTTTT
>JAVVVT010000068.1:0-8935 GCA_036652515.1 Oscillospiraceae bacterium | reverse complement strand
AGCTCTCGCAATTTTATCTATCAAATCCCGTAAAAAATAACTGCACGGGGAGGATATTTAAAAATCGCAGGAGCTTTTATTATGGACTTTTTATATCTGTTTTCTTATCTCGGCGCTAAATGCAGCACCTTTGAAAAAGGCTGTTATGCTATCTAACCACATCTGCTTTTTTGCCTCGGCGCTAAATGCAGAGCCTTATTTTTATTCAAGGTGACGGTTAAAAAAATCAATAGTTCTTTGCTTTCAATCGGGTGTAGCTTTGGGGCTTGGAGCAGACGGGGCAAACCTCGGGGGAACATTCCGCCCTTGTCTCGTGTCCGCACACGCTGCACACCCACGTCAAGGGAACATCTTTGCAGAACACCTTTACCCTGTCCATATTCTCGCTCAAGGCTGAAAATCGCTCTTGATGAGAACGCTCTATCTCACCTATCCTATCAAACAGCGCTGCCAGCGCAAAACAGCCCTCTTTTTTTGCGGTTTTGGAGAACTGCCTATACATTAAATATCCGTTTTGAAACTCCATACTGTGGGCTTCAATCAGGTTATCCGCTGTATAGGGCAACTGGTCAGCACCTTTCAGCCAGCGCAGCCAAATTTCGGCGTGGTGCAATTCGTTCAGTGCCGTCTGGGCAAAAATGTCCGCCATCTGCTCAAAACCGTCCTGTCTCGCCTTGTCTGAAAAGATGTTGTATTTTGTGTATGCCTCGCTCTCGCAGGCGAATGCTCTAATCAAATTTTGGTAAGTTTTCATATCCTTAAACGCCATAGATAACACCCCCTCTTGAGAGTATTATATGGCTTAAAGCCCTTTATTGCCCCATTATTTTTTTGATTAGCTTTAAGCTTGCCTTCTTGTAGGGCGGATAGCGCAGAGGAATATCCAATATGTTTTTATTTTCTAAAATAGCTTTTTCGTGGGTGAAAGTCTCAAAGCTGTAAGCGCCGTGATAGGAGCCCATACCGCTGGCGCCCACCCCTCCGAAAGGCAGACTATGGTTTGCGATGTGCATAACCACATCGTTCACACAGCCCCCTCCAAAGGAGACCTCTTTGATTATTTTGTTGGAATAGGCTCTGTCTTTTGTGAAAATATAACAAGCCAAGGGCTTATCTCTCCCCTTGACTTGAGAGATTGCCATGCTTAAATCTTTGTAGGCGATGATTGGCAAAATAGGCCCGAAAATTTCTTCTTCCATTACTTCACAATCAAAATCAGCAGATTTGAAAAGGCAGATTGCGATTTTCTGCTTTTCTTCATTGATTTCTCCGCCGGCTTTCTCCCTCTGGCGCTCTATGAGCCCCTTCAGCCTCTTAAAGTGCTGTTCGCTTATAATTTTAGGGTAGTCGGGGTTGTCCACGCAGTTTTTCAGCTGGATTTTTATCTGCTTTTTTAAATGGAATATCAGCTTTTCTTCCACCTCTTGGTCCACCAAAATATAGTCCGGTGCAACGCAGGTCTGACCGCTGTTCAGCCCTTTGCCCCAAATAATCCGCTTGGCTGCCAAGGCGATATTTGCATTTTTATCCACAAAGCAAGGGCTTTTTCCCCCTAATTCCAAGGATATTGGGGTCAAGTTTTTGGCGGCTGCGCCCATAACAATCTTGCCTACCCTTGCGCTCCCTGTGAAAAATATATAGTCATACCTTTGGTTTAGGATATCATCATATTCTAAGTTTACATCAAAGCAGTGGACATACTCATCTCCAAAGGCGGAGTTTATAAGCTTGCAGATTAATTTTGAAGATGCCACGCTGCTCTTTGAGCATTTCACCACCGCACAGTTGCCCCCTGCGATAGCACCGATAAGAGGCGCAATTGAGAGCTGAAAGGGATAGTTCCACGGGCTTAAAATCAGCACCACGCCGTAGGGCTCCCTAATGGTGTAACTCCGTGCCGGAAAATGGGTCAAAGGGGTGTGCTTGCGATTTTTACCCGATAATCTGTCAATATTTTTCACCATAAAATCAAGCTCGCTCATCACTATGCCAATCTCGGTAAGATAGCTTTCCGCCCGACTTTTCCCTAAATCTTCCTTTAGGGCAAGGGAGATTTCCCCCTCGTTTTCTTCTATCAATGCCTTGAGCTTTAACAGGGCTTTTTTGCGAAAAGATATATCTTTTGTGGCGTTTGTCTCAAAGAATTTTCTCTGCTTATCCACCAATTGTTCTGCGTTCATATTGCCTCCCCATATTTTATTATATATTACTATATTAATCTAATTTGCCAAATTATACAATATCTATAAAAAATATCACATTATTTTCTAAAATAAAAAGGCGACAGATTTTCTGCCGCCCGATTAAATCTTGATATAATTTTCTTGCTCTTATTTGTCCAATTCTTTTACGATATTGTCAAAAGCGCTCTGAGCATCTTCGCACATAACCATAATCACCACTCCGCTGTCCAGCTGCTTTACTATTGCATTCTGTGCCACGGCATATTGGTCTTGTAGGTACTGTTCAAAGTTTTTCTTTGTAGTGTCAACATATCCCTGAAGCTCGGCGATAACCGCCTCTGCCTTGCCCTCAGCAGGCTGTACAACGGCAATGCCGTAGGCTTTTATATTGATGAGAGAGATTGAAAACGCCGCTGATTTGTAGTTTTCTTTGTCAAATTCAAGAAAGTCATAGATGACTTTTGCTTCTTCAGCATCAAAGGCGACGGGCTCGTTGTATTCTGTCATCTCGTTGCCGCTGGCTTTTATAGCTGCGATGAGCTGGTCGTTGGTGTACTCTTTTGCTTTTTTGGAGCAAGCTGTGAAGATGCCAAGGCTCATGACCAAGACAAGGATAACCGATATAATTTTTTTCATTTTTTACCTCTTATTTAAATTTTATAAGCCGATTTTGGCATATATTAATAATACGACACAGACCTTAAAAATATTGCAGACTTATCTGATTTAAAATATTTTATTTTATCTATCAAAATAATTGCTATATATTATGGCTGTATAATGTGCTATGTTTAGATGATTTTGCCGTGAGTGAGTGAGTGAGTGGAAGGGACTTTTTTATCTGCAAAATAATCGCTCTCGCCGAAAGTCGCCCGTGAAATCCACTCGAACTTTTTTATCTGCAAAATAATTGTCCTCGACGAAAGTCGCCCGTGAAATCTCTTTAGACTTTTTTTCAATAAAAAATGCGATGGCAAATAAAGTCATCGCATTTATTTAATCTAAACTATTATTTTTGAATTGCTGCCAATGTGTCACGGGCAATCATCAATTCTTCATTTGTCTGAATGATGAGTGTCTTGACTTTAGCTCCAGGTGCAGTGATGTCTATGACAGCTGCTCCACGCTTTTTGTTTGCCTCTGTGTCTATCTTAACGCCAAAATATTCAAGACCTGCGCACACGCCCTCACGCACGGTGGGTGAGTTTTCGCCTATGCCGGCAGTGAACACCAAGCAGTCCAATCCGTTCATCGCCGCTGTGTAGCCGCCGATAAATTTCTGAACCTGATAGAAGTACATATCCAAGACAAGCTTTGCTCTCTCATTGCCCTCAGCCGCTGCGACTTCAATATCACGGCAGTCGCTGGATATGCCGGAAACGCCTAAGAAGCCGGCTTTTTTGGTGAGGTAATCTGTCAAATCGTTGCCCTTGATGCCTGTGATGTCAGAGATGTAGCCCACAACTGATGGGTCTAAATCGCCTGAACGTGAGCCCATCATAAATCCGCCAAGAGGTGTGAGGCCCATAGAGGTGTCAACAACTTTGCCACCGTCAACAGCTGCAAGTGATGCGCCGTTGCCTAAATGGCAGGTGATTGTCTTTAATTCTTCTGGTTTTTTGCCTAAGTATTCTGCTGCGACCTGTGAGACATATTTGTGGCTTGTGCCGTGGAAACCATAGCGGCGCACTGCATATTTCTCATAAAATTCGTAAGGGACTGCGTACATATACGCCTTTGGTGGCATTGTTGCGTGGAAAGCTGTGTCGAAAACCACCACGTTTGGAACTTTATCGCCAAACACTGCTTTTGCACTTCTGAGACCCTGTCCGTGTGCCTTGTTGTGTGCCGGTGCAAGGATAGCCAAATCCTCGATTGCTTTGATAACGTCGTCGTTTACAAGGCAAGGCTCTTTGAATTTTTCTGCGCCTTGAACTATACGATGACCGATGGCGTCAATTTCAGACTTGTCCTTGATGACTGCGCCCTCGCCCGTTGTCATCATCTCCACCACCTTGGCAAAAGCTTCTGTATGCGATGGGAAAGGAGTTTCCACCATCCACTCGCCGCCGTTAGCCTTATGTGTAATAAATGAGCCGTCAATGCCGATTCTCTCGCAGTTGCCTTTGCAGATAACGCTTTCGTCGCTCATATCAAGAAGTTGATATTTCAGTGAGCTTGAACCACAGTTGATAACTAAAACTTTCATTGATATCCTCCAAAAAATAATAGTAATTGTTAATTTAACTATTTTATTATATAATAATATTATTAACTTTTCAAGTAAAAGGAGTGTTTTATGTCTAAATCTGTTGGAATTGTCGCAGAATACAACCCATTTCATACGGGGCACGGGTATCAAATTGACTTTTTGCACAGTAAAGGCTTTGAGGACGTGGTGGTCGCCATGAGCGGAAGCTGTGTTCAGCGAGGTCAATTTGCCCTCTTTTCGAAATTTGCGAGAGCTGAGATGGCGCTTTTGGGCGGTGTGGATTTGGTTTTGGAAATCCCCTGTCCCTTCTCTATAAAAAGTGCCGAGGGCTTTGCTGATGCCGGTGTGAAGATACTTAAAAATGCAGGTGTAAATGCCCTGTGTTTTGGCAGCGAGAGCGATGATTTACCTTTGATGAAAGAGATTGCCTCCTACCTTTTGGGGGAGGAATATTCCCTGAATTTAAAAAAATATTTAGCCCAAAACCTACCTTTTCCCCAGGCGAGGCAGAGCGCAATCCTGCAAAAATTTGAATTGACAAAGGATTTTTTGTCCGCCTCCAACGATATTTTGGCAATAGAATATCTGAAAGCCTGTATAAAATTAGACTGGGACGTGGAAATAATCCCCTTAAAGCGCCGTGGGGCAAACTATAAAGACTTGGAGGAAAAGGGGGATTTTGCCTCCGCCGGCGGAATACGCAATATGATTTGTGAATACCGAACGGACATTGCGCAAAAATTTATCCCTAAAAAAAGCCTTGGAATATTTGAAAAATGCCTTGACCACGGGGCGTTTTTTATAGAGGATTACGCCTATGAAAAAGCCCTCCTCTTCACCTTGAGGGGCAAGACCCACAGGGATTTTATCGCCTGTCCCGACTGCAATAATGAGCTCTCCCACGCCTTTGAAAACGCCGTCAGCCGTGCGGAAAGCCTAAGTCAGCTCTTTGAGTTTCTGCCTACAAAGCAGTATCCAAAAAGCCGATTAAACCGCATTATTCTCTGGACACTATTGGATTTAGATGATATTTTTCCCTCCTCTGTACCCTATCTAAGAATTTTGGCAATGGGAGAAAAGGGCGAAAAAATCGTAAAAAATATGAGCAAAACTTCCGTTTTGCCCATATCATCATCTATAAAAATTCTGTCCGAGGTGAGTGAGGAGTGCAGAAAAGTCTGCGCCGCCGAAAGCCTCGCCACCGACAGTTTCTGCGGGTTTTGCCGCATAATTCAGCCCCCACGCACGGATTTTACCACAAGGGTAATCAAGGGGTAAGCCTAATATCCTATCCCTTTACTCGCCCTGTTTATCTTTTTTATCGCCCTTAAAGACAAAGATTTTGCTTAAAATATAGTTTGCCACCGTGACTAAAACCAAGGATAGAAGATTTGCCACCAAGTCATTTATCCCCATTTTGCTCACTAAGACGCCCATTACAATCATATCCAAAAACAGCGTCGCCACACGGGAGGAAGAAAAGGTTATAAACTCTTTTTTTATGTCTTTGTTCTTGCTTTTAAAGACAAAAATCCTGTTTGTCACATAGGCGAAAAGCACGCCCGTAATCCATTTGATAATATTTGCAATCTGCAATTGAAAAGCGTTGCTTGGGTCCAAAAATGTCCGTGTGCTGGCGTAATAAAAGAAGAGGCTCACCACGGTGGTCAGGACTCCCACTATTAAATAATTTATTATCTCTTCATGCTTTTTATAAATGTCCCATAATTTTTTCATCTTTAAAATTCCTTTTCACCCGTATATTCTCGCTCTTTTAAACTATTTTTTAATCGACAGAAAAACCAAATACAACACCTGAGCGGCGGCAACTATAAAGCTGAATTTAAAGGGCGCTTGGCGATAAAAATCCGAGCTTTTTGTGTATCTTTTATTGTGTTTAATTGAAATAAAGGTGACTAAAATAAGTGCCGACGGGCTCATTATGGTGAGAGCCGACGCCGCTATGGCAACATTTGAGTAGATTGTGCCTGCCTGCGCTGTGAGACCTTGGCTTGCCCAGTAGAGTGCCAAACCTATCACCACAACACTTATGACGGCATAGGCTATGGGGAACCAAAACGAAAACTTTTTGTAGTTGTTTATATCCGGCTCAATCTTGGTCTCCGCCGCTAAAACTTCAGCTTTGGACAGGGTGCTTTTTTTCTGCTCGGGCTTTTTTCCGCCCTGCTTTTTGGGGCTTTTTTTATTTTGTGATTTTTTCATAATTTCTTCCTTATACAGTTAATATACTATATATTAACCTTTTTGTACCTCCTTTGTAAAGAGCAAAATAAAATACCTGATGATTTTTCACATCAGGTACTCATTTTATCTGTCTAAATAGGCTAAATATTTGCTCTTGCTGGACGAGTAGCTCTTGCGTGCTATTGGCACCGCCTTGCCGTCTTTGAGCACAAACTCCTGACCGGCAAGGGAATTTATGCAGTCCATATTGATTATATAGGACTTATGGGGGTGGATAAACCTCTCATCGCTTAAAATAGTTGCCGTGGCGTCCTCAAAACTGGAGCGGATATGGGTGCTCTTCACCACAGAACCGTCTTTCAAACTAAAGCACAAAACGTGCCTGCGACATTCGATAAAGACCACATCGCTGTAAGCTATTGTCAAAAGGCTCTCTTTTGTTTTAACGGAAAATCTGCGCTCGCTTTTATCAATTGTCGGCTTTAAAACTCTATCCATTATTTCAAATATTTTGCCTGGTCTCACAGGGCTCAAAAGGTATTGATAAGCGTAGATAGAGAAGGCTTTGTAAGCATAAATTTCGCTTTCGGCGATAAAAACTATCACACCGGCATCGTCTTTTTTGCGTATTTCCTCCCCTATTTTAATGCCGCCTTCACGCATTTCCGCCTTTACAAAGTAGATATCAAAGCGTGTTTTCTCCATCTGGCGAAGGAGTTCAGCCCCTTGAAGAAAGGCAAAAACTTCAATTGGCTGGGTGATAGAACCATTTTTGTATTCTTTGATAATATTCTGCATTTGAATAAGCTGTGTCGATGAATCTTCGCATATTGCAACTCTCATTTTCTCGTCCTCATATACATAAATTTACACAATAGGTATTTGTTGTTATTCTATCACATTTGTAAATATATTGAAAGTAAAATACCGATTTTGTTAAAATATTACAGTTATTGTCAAATTTTGTTGCTTTTTTATGCAAAATTGAAAAATTATTTTAAGAAAAAGTCAAGTTTTTCTCATTTTTATCTTAGCGCCATTTTAATAAATATGAATATTATGATAAAAAATACAGATTATGTAGTGGAATATTCAAATATCTTTTTTCAGCGGTGAGATTTATTTGAATTTTAAAGTTGACTATTTCTCCATAAAGTAGTAAAATGATTATCGCAACATTATTTGTGTTATTGCGCTTTGTTGCAGACAACGGGATGTGGCTCAGTTTGGTAGAGCGCTGCGTTCGGGACGCAGAGGCCGCAAGTTCGAATCTTGTCATCCCGACCATAATAAAAAATAGGTTAAAGCATAGCGCAGTAATGTGCCGGCTTTGACCTATTTTTTTGTTATATAAAATTTTTTCAAAAACTATTGACTATTACGCAGCGTAATAGTATACAATATAATTGTGGACTTAACACAGGGCGAAAAAGATTAGACGAGGGATTTAGTTGTGATATAAAAGCTATACCGCTAATAAAATCCACAAAAAAAATGAGCCCAACAAGGCTTAAAACCATTATTAAGCCAATCCACAGACAGCTCAAATGAGAGGGGAGATTTTCGGCATTGAAGATAAATGAAGTTGCAAAGCTGACAGGTGTCACGGTGCGCACTTTGCACTATTATGATGAAATCGGCTTATTATCGCCCAGCGAAATTACACAGGCAGGCTATCGCCTTTACCACAGCAGTGAAATAGAGCTTTTACAACAGATTTTATTTTTCAGAGAATTGGATTTTTCTCTGAATGATATTAAAGAAATTATGGGAAATCCAAATTACAACAGGGCAAATGCCTTGACAAAACACAGGGAACTGCTTTTGCAAAAGCGAAATCGTATAGACGATTTAATCGGTCTTGTGGAGAGCGCCCTAAAAGGAGAGAATGATATGAGTTTTAAACAATTTGACAACAGCGAATTTGAAGACACTAAGAAAAAGTATGCCCAAGAGGTAAAGGAGCGCTGGGAAAACACCGCCGCCTACGCTGAAAGTGAGGAGAAAATAATGGGTTATGACCAGGATAAGCTGAAAATTCTGTCCGGTGAAGGGGCAGCAATTTTAGGTGAGTTTGGCAAAAATCGTGATATCAAGGCGGACAGCGATGAAGCTCAGGCACTTGTAAAAAAATGGCAGGACTATATCACCGCCAATTTTTACAACTGCACAAAAGAGATTTTATCTTGCCTTGGTCTGATGTATATTGCCGATGAGCGCTTTACACAAAATATAGATAAAAATGGAGAGGGAACAGCCGCCTTTATGGCAGCGGCGATTGAAATATATTGCAGTAAATGAGATAAACGGCGGAAATTCTGCCTCAAATAAATTA
>JAVVVT010000067.1:0-8936 GCA_036652515.1 Oscillospiraceae bacterium | reverse complement strand
TTTTATACCTCTTCTTTCTTAATAGTTTCTGATTTTAATCCTAATAAGTATGCAAAAGCAATCTCTTTGAACTCATCGTCCCCTGCAAAACAGGTGAGGAATATATCTGGTACCGGTTTGTTGGCGCCTGAATAAATCCTTATGAGCATCTCGATAAATTTGTCTCTGTTCCCCAGTGCCACCGCATTTAGCATTTGGTACACCAAGCCACGGAGTTTTTTATCCCTGTCCTCCGGCAGTGCTATGCCTTGGGTCATTACGCTGCGCATTTCCTCCCCATATTTTTTGGCTACATATGCTCTTTTAATGTTGTTCTCTGCCATTTTCTTTCCTCCTGCCTGACTGATAATTTGAATTATTAATAAATTGTAAATATATCCTGTATATGAGCTTTTATCTATTGCCACCCTGAGCATTTCAGTTATAAGGGGGTACTGCTTGCGTTTGTGGACTATGTTGTCTACCGCTTCCAGGTATACATTGCGATATTCCTCTTTGTCTTTCACAATAATATTGATATATGAAAGCTCAGTTGCACAGTCTGACAATATATTCACCGTGCGCTTGTCTATGGTGCTGAAAATGTATTTTTCCTTATCGCTATTGCGTATAACCACCTGTATGTTATCTACTTTTTTTGACAGCCCTTGGATTTTTTGGTTGGTAAATGAGTTATAGAGCTTGTACCACTTCTGCCCGATTTTATCATCATCAGAAGACAGCTCCATCGCTTCATCAAAGCTCACCAAGGTGTCTATATCACAGCTATTGTTAATAAAAATCCCGTCTGCGCCTATGTAATGAAAGCCCAATGGCGCAAGTGAGCAGATAAAAGCACACAGCGGACAAAGGTATGCGTCCACCTTGAAATCCCAGTAGTACGATGTCTTTCTTGCTAAGTCATCAGCGGTATCGGCAAATAGGGTGGTTTCGATTTTTAATTTTTCCCCAACCTTGCAGCCACAGGATATACAGTTTATCGTGTTTTTCTCTTCTATTGGCTTTAAAAACTCACGGAGAGGCTCCATAAAGACTTGGTTGTAGGCTACATCCGGCCGCAGCATCTTTTTTGGGGTTTGTTCATTCTCACTCTTTTCGTCATTTTCTTTCTTGTCAGTTTTAAGAAACACCTTTTCCTGTCCACGTTGAGTGGCATATATCAACTTTATATGAGAGTCTAATAACCACCTGAATGTTAGAACCTCTTTGACTTTTCCTTGGGTGCAAAGCTCATATATTTTATCGTATTTCTCTTTTTTTGCCATATAGTCTTTTTCAGTTTTTAGCTCTTCCACCATATCTTTTATAGGAGGTGCGACCTCTTCATATGCTGCCAGTATATCGTAAGCTGAAGTCGCTCTGCCTTTAGAAAGTATCTCAGAAAATTCTTTGAAAATATCGCTTACCTTTTTTTGCCAATCTTTATCCTCTATTTTGGGCTCAAGGTAAAGATTGTCTAAAATCCCCTTTTTCTCCATCGTCTTGACAAATCTTGTGTCATCTTTAAAGTGGTCTACCAAAGCGGATATATATAATGTGCCTATATCTGTATTGATTAAGATTTCTTTCTTTACATCAAGGCTCTGCCCTTTGATAATATAATCTTCTCCCTCTTTAAATTTTCCATATCGGAGAAGCTTTATCAGCCCCAGCACCCCTGCGTTAAAGCGAAAATCGTTCAGGGTCACCCTCACAAATTCGCTGGTTCCCTTTATATTTTCAGCCAAGATTATCACCTCCAACCACAGTAAACTGTCCAAACCCTTGACTGCGTTTGCTGCCCATTCCCGCTTGGAGCAGGTAGTTCAAGGTTGCCCTATCCCCCTGCAATAAAAAAGTTCCTATTGTGCCACGAACATTCACCTTGAAAGATTTTACCACCGTTTTTTTAGGGTTTATGGGGGTCAAAGACAGCTGAACTGGTCTTTTTAATTGGTGGCTCAAGACCATATTCAGCCCCTGTTCAAACTCTTTGTCATCAAACACATAGTATCTGTCATCTTCACCCTTATTGTGCGCCCTCACCACCAAGGGGCTCAAAAATTTTATCTTCACCCTATCAGAGGTGATTTGTACGCCGTTTTGCAGGGTGGCACTCACCACCTTGAGGGTGTTGTTATCCGCCAATGGGTGGGCGTAATTTAGATTTCTTATGAATGAGTTATAAAATATCAGCGCATCTTTTGGTTGAGCAAAGGACATCTGAAGCTTTATATTCTCGTTTTCAAAACTCACCTTATCGCCCAAAAAAATCGGTTTTTCCATCGCCACCGAAAAAGTAAATTCTTTTTGAAGGGTGTTTGAAAGGTAGGTCTGTTCATAATATTCAGGGTATTCCTTTGACAAAACCCACTTGAACAGGCTGACAATCGCCGGTCTGTAATCTATGGGTAGCTGTTTTTTTAATGCGGTGCACTGCACGTTTAAAATCATAAAACTCTCCTTTATTCTCTTGTTATTTTGCACTATTATTTATTCACATCAAGGCGATTTATTATTGATATTATATACCCTGTTTTAAAATCAGTCAATGACATATATGAATTTGTTAATACATTCACAAAAAATCAGCCCTTTTCATATATCAATTTATCGGCATATTTGCACAAAATCGGTCGATTTTCCTTTTTGGGTCACAAAAGTCAGATGATTTGAAATTATTTTCGATTTTGATTGAATTATTTTGGGTTTTGGTGTACAATGTACTCAATAAAATAAGGTCACAGGAGGAAAAACATATGTTTAATGTAGCCGAACATAAAGCAGAGCTGGAAAAAATTTGCGACTTGGCAGGAATGTATGAAAAATTCCGCCTTGTTGAGCCTTATACCAACCGTGTTTACACCTTGCAAGGTGACCGCTTAGTCCTGTGTGAGGGCGAGCTCTGCTATCAAATGTGGTATAGGTCTTCCCCCTGTGAAAACTGTATTTCCCTCAGGGCTTGCCGTGACAATAAAAGGTATTTCAAGATGGAATTTGCAGGCGGCTGCTCTTATATAATCGCCGCTATACCCGTCAAAGTTCAAGGGCTTGCTTTGTCTTTGGAGCTTGCTGCCGACATGAGTGACAGCCTTTTTCAACAAGACCCTTCCTGTAAAGCCGACCTGGAGATTAAGCGCCTTATAGCCCGGGCGAACAGGCTGTCCACAATAGATATTTTTACAGGCTTACATAACAATAGCTATATGAAAAACAAGATGGTTTCTCTGATACAAAACCAAGATGCTATGCCTTTGTCGCTCATCATCTTGGATATTGACAAATTCAAAGAGGTGAATGACCTCCACGGGCATATGGCAGGAGATGAGGTCATACAATCTATCGCCTATGAGCTAACTGCGGTTTTGACTGATATCCCCTCTGTCATAGGTCATATGGGCGGAGATGAATTTTGTATTATCCTTGAAAGATGTGACTTGTCTTGCGCCCAAAGTCTTGGGTTTCAAATTTGCGATAGAATAAAAGGTCATTTCTTCTGTTCCCGTTCCATAGAGTTTAATGTTGAGGTCAGTATGGGCGTGGGGGAATATATTTTGGGCGAGAGCGCCTATGGATTTATCGACCGAGTGGATATGGAGTTATACAAAACAAAACTTGATAAAAGCTAAAATTTCTTACACTGCCCTATGTGATTTATTTCATATACGGCAGTTTTTGTTTTTATCTAACACAAAACTTTTATGCAATCTTTATTTGATTTTCAAAGATTACTTGCTATAATATAATTAATATATCGGTTATACCCCATTGCCGAAATCGGCTGAATGTTGTAACCACAAAGGAGAATTTTATGAAAGTATTACTTGTTAATGGCAGCCCTAACGCCGACGGCTGCACCTTTACCGCATTGAAAGAGGTGGAGAAATCTCTGATAGAGGACGGCATTGAGACAGAAATTTTTCAAATCGGGAAAAAGCCAATCTCGGGCTGTATAGATTGCAACGTCTGCGCCTCAAGCGGCAAGTGCGTTTTTGATGACCTGGTGAATGAGTTCGTGGAAAAAGCCAAGAGCTGCGACGGCTTCATCTTTGGCTCACCCGTGTATTATGCAGGGGCAAACGGCTCTATCACCTCACTTTTGGACAGGGTTTTTCACTCAAACAAAAAGAGCGATGTGTTCTATTTGAAACCTGCGGCGGCGGTGGTATCGGCACGCCGTGGTGGAACAACCGCAGCCTTAGACCAGCTGAATAAGTATTTTCTCATCTCGCAAATGCCAGTAATCGCCTCCCAGTACTGGAATATGGTTCACGGCAACACACCCCAAGAAGTAAAACAGGACTTAGAGGGCTTGCAGATAATGCGCACCTTAGGAAAAAATATGGCGTGGTTTTTAAAATGCAAAGAGGCTGGAGAAAAAGCCGGAGTAGCTTTACCCACACAGGAAAGCCGTGTCTCCACAAACTTTATACATTAAAATATGTGGGTACGTTTTAAAAAAGCCTTGAGCACAATAGGCTTTGAGGGCAAACGTCAAGGCAAAATCATCGAATTTTATATACTTCAAATTTTGATTTTAACTCTACTCATAACTTTGGCGACCTTTATAGGCTATTTTTTCCGCAGTATGGGGTTTCCCGAGACAAACATAGTTTTGGTTTACCTCTTGGTGGTTTTGATTACCGCCTGTATCTCAAAAGGCTATGTTATGGGGATAATCGCCTCGGTGTGCGCCACTTTGGCGTTTAACTATTTTTTCACTGTGCCAAACTGGTCACTCTCAGTTGAGGACCCCAGCTATATAATCACCTTTGTCATAATGACCTCTACCGCTTTTATCGCCAGCACCTTGACCTATCAAGTCAAACAGAGCGCTTTGGAGGCTTTGGACAAGGAGGCACAGGCGAAAGCGCTTTATTCTCTCACCAACCAGCTGACGGATTCAAAGGATTTAAATAGTATAATAAGTATAGCGGTACATTCTATAAGCGAGTGTTTTTCTCTCCACGCCGCCTGTCTGTATTTTGAAGAGAAGGACGTGACCCCCTCGATTTTTATTCAGCAGACGGATTTTGACCAGCAGATACACCGCAGTTTTCCCCTCACCTCTGAAATAAAAAAGAAGATGGGAAACCTGCGCACCTCCTACTCGGTGGGCTCTGAATTTTGGGATTGGCCTATCTACGGCGGAGAGATGCTTTTGGGGGTTATTCGCATACCTTACGAAAGTGCCGTCACCCTGAGCGAAGCCCAGATAAAACTATTGCAATCTATGATTGAGAGCTCCGCACTTGCCATGGACAGACTGCGTTTTGTCACCCAGCAGATGAAAGCCCGTGAAGAGACCGCCCAGGAGCGTTACCGTGCCAACATATTGCGAGCCATCTCCCACGATTTGCGCACCCCTCTGTCGGGTATTATCGGCACTTCTGAAATGCTTTTGGATATGACACAGGAGAGCGACCCAAGGTATGCTATGGCGGACGGAATACATAAAGAGGCTGATTGGCTTTATTCTTTGGTTGAAAATATTTTGAGCCTCACACGTTTACAGGACAGCTCAATCTCCCTACACAAACAGTCAGAGGCGGTGGAGGAGGTTGTGGGCGGTGCTTTGGCGCATCTCCACAAACGATATCCACAGCGGAATGTCTGTGTGCAGGTGCCTGAAGAAGTTTTTATGGTGCCAATGGACGCAAAGCTCATTGAGCAGGTGATTTTAAACCTTTTGGACAATGCCGTAAAGCACACACCCCTTGAAAAAGAGATAAGCGTAAAGGTCACAAAGGACGAGCAAAACTCAAGGGCAGTCTTTACCGTGGCTGATGAGGGGGAAGGCATACCAGCCGACAAGTTGGATACCATTTTTATGGCTTTTTACACTTACGGCGGCAAGGTGGCGGACTCAAAACGTGGGATAGGCTTAGGTCTCACCATTTGTGAGGCTATTGTAAGCGCACACGGAGGCAAAATCTCCGCCCAAAATATAGAAAATAATGGCGGCGCACAGTTCACCTTCACCCTTCCGCTAAAATCTTCCCTTTAAAAATATTTTATGGGAATAAATTTTAGGTAAAAATAAAAATGAACCAATTTAATGCAAACATACTCATAGTCGAAGACGATGTGCAGATACGAAATTTTATAAGCTACACCCTTTAAAAATATTTCACGGGAACAACTGTTAGGTAGAAAAAATGAACCAATTTAATGCTAATATACTCATAGTCGAAGACGATGTGCAGATACGAAATTTTATAAGCTACACCCTAAAAGCGGAGGGCTTTAAATACTTCACCACAGGCACGGCGCAAGGTGCGCTCAACCAGCTCATAACCAATCAAATCGATTTGATGTTATTGGATTTGGGCTTGCCCGATTTTGACGGAATGGACGTGATTGCAAAGGTGAGGGAGTGGTCTGATATCCCTATTTTGGTGGTGTCTGCCCGAGACCAAGACAAAGAAAAAGCGGCGGCGTTAGATGCCGGCGCAGACGATTATCTCACAAAACCGTTTTCTGCCACTGAGCTTATGGCTCGTATTCGTGTTGCTCTGCGACATATGTACAAGCAAAATTCCGCCTCCTTGCAGACGGTTTTCACTGTGGGAGAATTGTCCATCGACCTTGAAAAACGGCTTGTTTACTTAGGCTCTTGCGAGCTCCACACCACCCCTTTGGAGTATTCTCTCTTGGCATTATTTTTTAAAAATATCGGCAAAGTCTTGACCACGGGATATATAATAAAACAGGTTTGGGGCTCAGGATATGGCACAGACACCCAGGCTTTGCGTGCCCTTATGGCTGGTCTGCGCAGAAAAATCGAGGAAAATCCGGCAAACCCCAGATATATTATGACGGAAATCGGCGTGGGCTATCGTTTGGTAGACGAGTGATTTATAGGGCTAAAATGCTTGTCACCCACTAAAATTCATTGTCCTTCACAGATAGACAATAGTATCAGCGGAAGATATGATTTTAAGCTTTATGTGTCGCTTTTTCCAACATCTATTATAGATCAAATTTATTAACCCACCCAATTTTAATCTTTACAAAAAGGCGACTGTAAACTAACAGTCGCCTTTTTGTGTGGGATAAATCCCTATACGGAGATTTTTTATTTTACCTCAGCCGTCGGAGACAGTGCAAAAATAAATAATATAGTTCCCCCACCGCTGTCCTTACACCCCCACATCGCCATATAAAGCAGTTTTCTCCGTAGTTATTGCCAATAATCTTGAGGGCTTTAGAAGTATGTTAAATTTCTCACAGCTTTCTCACAGGCTGCCTTTTTATCTCACAGACATCTCACAGATAATTTGATATTATATAGTCAAGCAAAAGAAAACAATCCACAGGAGGATTTACATATGACTAACATTACATTTAAAAACAATCAAGAAATCGAATTACTTTGCAGCGCTGTGCGCTCACTTTTAAAGCACAATGAATTTAGCGAGTGTGAGAGTTTAATCTCACAGGCGATGTGCAAATTCCCACATTCTCCTGAACCCCACAACCTTTTCGGCGTGGTTTTCGCAAAAGAGGGCAGACACCCCGAGGCTATGAAACATTTTAAAGCCGCCTGCGCACTTGACCCGGGATATGCTCCTGCACGCTGCAATATGGAGTATTATGGCAACTTTTACTTTAAAGGTCAATGTGCCATAGACCAGAGCGACTGCAACTTTACCCGTCCTGACGGCGTGATGATGGAGTATGACCATTTCGGTGTGGAACATCTACATAAGAGCAATTTTGTAGGGTAGTTTATCCTCTATCCCACAACTTTCTACAAGTCGTCTGCGTCCTGCACAGGTTTTGAATACCTGTCTCGGGGTATGCCGGTATAGCTTCCGTTTGGGTCGGTAGGGCTGGGTGGCGAGTGAATAATGCTTTGAATTACAGGGCTTTTAAGGACTATATCACCCCTATTTCGGGCAGATTTGTCCCTATGAACACCACATACCTTTCCATTTTTTAGCAAGTATCTTCTATTTTTCATACGCCCTCCTTTTTATAGATTATTTGTTTAATTTCAAAATCTATACATAAATATTTTATATTAAAAGAGCTCGCTCTCCCCCAAAAGGGAAAACGGGCTCTTAATTTATTTTTACACTGTAAATTTTAAACCACTGCGTTAAACTCACTCACCATTTTACTCCAAGTGGCATTGCCCACTATTCCGTCGATTTTCAAAGAGTATTTTGCCTGAAAATTGACCACCACCTGCTTTGTCTTATTTCCGAAATTGCCGTCCACGGTGAGGGGTTGCCAGCCGTAGTTACGCTTTTGAGATATGGTGTTCAGATAGCTTTGTATATACCGCACACTGTCCCCCGAGCTACCCACCTGCAAGGTGTAGCCCGGATATTTTGTGGCGACTTTGTCAGGGTTGTTAGCTTTCACATTTGTATGAACAGCCACTATTTTATCCCATGTGTTCTCCCCGATAACCTCGTCTCCCACAAGCCCAAACTGCTTTTGGAACAACCGTGTGGCATTTGCCATATTGGGTCCGAAAGAGCCGTCTGCCGTCTGCTTTGCAATTGCGGTATAGGTGGGGTGAACCTCATTTAATCTGATTTGCATATTGAGAACAGGGGTGCCTTTGCTGCCTTGGCTCAGGGGAATACCCGGGTAGACATCGGCGCCCGGCACAGGCAGCGAGCTGTAATCCGCCACAATGCTGTTCCAGGTTATAGCACCTATCACCCCGTCCACCGACAGTTTCTTTATCGCTTGATACTGCATCACCGTGGTCTTGGTTGCGTTGCCATATTTTCCGTCTACGGTAAGGCGGTTAAGATTTGGGTAGAGTTGCCCTCTTATTGCATTTAAATAGGTCTGCATAAGAGCTACATCTGAGCCACTGCTCCCCACCCTCAAAGGTGTGCCGGGATATGGGGGCGTGGGAGAATAGGCTGCCTTGGTAAATATATCATCATTCATATAGAAAAACCTCCTTGTTATGGCTATAATATTCAAGGTTA
>JAVVVT010000066.1:0-9120 GCA_036652515.1 Oscillospiraceae bacterium | reverse complement strand
GGTACTGCACAGCCTCTAAAATATGCAGCTCGTCTATGAGCTCGCTGCCGTCTAAGTCGGCTATGGTGCGTGACACCTTTAAAATTTTATCGTAAGAGCGTGCAGACAGCCCCATCATATCAAAAGCTTTTTTCAACACTTCTTGAGCTTTCGTGGTGGTTTTACACATTGTGGACATATATTTTGAGGAGATGTTGGCGTTGCAACTTATCTCTGTTTGAGCAAAACGCTTTTCTTGAAGAGCTCTCGCCTCCAACACACGCTTTAAAATATCACAGGAGCTCTCGGCGCCACCCTCGGTGGTGAGAGCGTCGTACTCCACGCTTGCCAAACTGACAAAGACATCAATTCGGTCAAGGAGCGGACCGCTTAATTTGTTGGAATATCGCTCTTTATCGTGCATAGAGCAGGTGCAAATATGAGTGTCACTGCCGTCATATCCACAGGGGCAAGGGTTCATCGCCGCCACTAACATTATATTGCTGGGATAAGTTTGGGTGTAATTTATTCTGGAAATTGTCACCATATTGTCTTCTAAGGGCGCACGAAGCGCCTCTAATACGTCACGGCGAAACTCGGGAAATTCGTCCAAAAACAGGACGCCGTTGTTGGCGAGGGATATCTCCCCCGGGCGTGCGTTATGTCCGCCTCCCGTCAATGCCACCGCAGAGACGGTATGGTGGGGGCTGCGGAAAGGTCTGTTCACAATCAAACCTCCGTTTTTGTCAATCAGTCCGCTTATGGAATATATCTTTGTGGTTTGAATAGCTTCAGTTCTGCTTAAAGGGGGCATTATTGAGGGCAATCGCTTTGCCAGCATACTCTTGCCTGAACCCGGTGGACCCACCATAAGGATATTATGCCCGCCTGCCGCCGCTATTTCAAGGGCACGCTTTGCCTCATCTTGCCCTTTAACGTCGGCAAAATCCAAAAATTCGCCTTGAAAATCAGTGGGGGAGTATATGTAGGGCTCCAAAGTTGTACCGCCCTTAAAAAAGCTCAACAGCTCTAAAATATGGCTTATAGCGAAAATGTTTAGCCCGTCCACCGCCGATGCCTCGTTGGCGTTTTCCTCCGAGACGAAAAAGTGGGTGAAACCCTCTTCCTTTGCTTTTATCGCCATAGGTAAAATTCCGCTGACCCCACGAAGACCGCCGTCTAAAGAGAGCTGTGCGGCAAAGGCGTATTTTTCATTCACAGGGGGTATTTCCCCATTGGCAGACAAAATCCCCAAAAGGATTGGAAGGTCATAAACAGCCCCGGCTTTTTTAACGTCCGAGGGAGCTAAATTTACGGTTATTCGGCTGGCTGGATAGCTTAAATGACTGTTTTTTATGGCGCTTCTAACACGCTCTTTGGCTTCTTTAACGGCGTTGTCGGGCAAGCCTACAATTTCAAAGCCGGGCAGACCACCCGAGAGATGTGTCTCCACGGCGACGGTGTAGCCCTCAATACCCAAGACACCAAAGCTGTATATTTTACTGAACATTAAATCACCTCATTTTTATCATACAATAATTATTAATTATATGCAATGAAGTTTTTATCAACTATTGCCACAAGAGCCCGATTGTGGTATTCTAAATGTAATAAATCAACTCTAAAAATAGGTGGATAGGAGGCATTTTTATGTATAAAGAAGAGTATGCACGCTGGTGCGCAACCGTAAAAGAAAATTATCTTTTGGGCGAGCTTTTACCACTCAAAAATGATGAGGAGCAAATCAAAGACCGATTTCTTTTGAATTTGGAGTTTGGAACGGCAGGCTTGAGGGGCGTTTTAGGCGCAGGCACAAACAGAATGAACGTATACACCGTGGGAAAAGCTACTCAAGGGCTGGCAAACTACCTTAAAAAAGAGAAAGAACAGCCCTCGGTGGCAATCTCCTTTGACTCAAGAATACGCAGTGATGAGTTTGCAAAGGTGAGCGCCTGTGCCTTGGCGGCAAACGGGGTTAAAGTGTTTATCTATAAAACTCTTATGCCTGTGCCCATGCTCTCTTTTGCCGTGAGGCAGTGTGGGGCTGATGCAGGGATAATGGTCACAGCCAGCCACAATCCGGCAAAGTATAACGGGTATAAGGTCTACGGACCGGACGGCTGCCAGATGACCAGTGAGAGCGCAGACAAGGTGCTGTTAGAAATAAACAACTTGGACATATTTAAAGATGTAAAGACCATAGATTTTGACCTGGCTATGCAAGAGGGCAAAATTGAGTATATCCCACAAAAAGTGATTGATGATTATTACACATGGTGTCTTTCTCAAATGATGAGAAAAGATATCTTTAAAAAAGCGCCTCTCAGCGTGGTTTACACTCCACTTAACGGAGCGGGAAATATCCCGGTGCGCCACGTCCTGTCAGAAGCGGGGCTTAAAAATGTAAAGGTGGTAAAGGAGCAAGAGATGCCAAACGGCAATTTCACCACCTGTCCATACCCTAACCCTGAAATAAAGCAAGCTATGCAGTTAGGGCTTGATATGGTTAAAAAAGAGGGGGCAGACATCTTGATTGCCACCGACCCCGATGCGGACAGAGTTGGCATAGCCGTGAGAGAGGGCGAGGAATACATAATGCTCACAGGCAATCAGGTGGGTATTTTGTTAGTGGATTACATCTCCAAAACCCGAACAGAGCTGGGTACTATGCCAAAAAATCCGCTGATAGTCAAATCCATAGTCTCCTCAAGCCTCGCCGATGAGGTGGCAAAAAGCCACGGAGTAGAGACTTTGAATGTGCTAACGGGCTTTAAATACATAGGCGAAACCATTAAAAATTTAGAGGAAAAAGGCGAGATTGACCGATTTTTAATGGGCTTTGAAGAGAGCTACGGCTACTTGGTTGGCACACAGGTAAGGGATAAAGACGCCGTGGTTGCCGCCCTTATAATTGCAGAGATGGCGGCATATTACCGCAGTATCGGCTCTTCGGTGTACAGAGCGCTGAAGGATATCTACGAAAAATTCGGATATTTTTTAAACCAGGTGGACGCCTATGAGTTCGAGGGTCTTGCCGGTATGGACAAGATGAAGCAGATTATGCAGAATTTAAGGGACAATCCACTAAATAAATTAGGGGATTTGGCTGTTTTGGTCAGCGAAGATTACGCCGTTCTCCAAAGAAAAGACGAAACCACAGGAGAAGTTACCCATATAGATTTGCCCCCTGCCAATATTTTGGTCTACCAGCTAAAGGGCGGTCATCAGGTGATAATTCGCCCTTCAGGCACAGAGCCAAAGGTGAAAGTGTACTATTCTCTCAAGGGCAAAGATGTGAATGAGGCATCAAAAATCAAAGAGGTCATCGATGTCAGCGTGAAGCAGGCATTGAAAGGATAACCGTTTTTATTGTGTAAAACGACAATTTTTGATTTAATAAAAAAAATACTTGCATTTAGCTTTTGTTTATGGTAATATTTTAGGGTACTATACAGATACGGGACGGAAACCCCTATCGAACGAAATTGAGGTGAACAAAATGAAAGAAGGCATACATCCAAAGTACGAGGACGCTACAATAACTTGTGCTTGCGGTAACGTGATAAAAACACGCTCTACAAAAGCGAATATCGCAGTTGACGTTTGTTCAAAATGTCATCCATTCTTTACTGGTAAACAGAAGTTGGTTGATGCAGGCGGACGTGTTGACAGATTCAGAAAAAAATTCAATATCCAGGACTAATTTTAAAAAATTTAAGGGCGGTAAGATTTTACCGCCCTATTTTTTGCTACATATTTTCATATGGATAAAGGAGGGGCGGCTTGGCTGATTACAAGACCGTAAAGGGCGAAAGCTCCCAGCGGATAACCGAGAAAAAAAGTGAATTTATCGCTTATATAGCCCACGCTGAAACCGAGCAGGAAGCCGTGGCGTTTTTGAATAAAATACGAAAAAAGCATTACGATGCAAACCACCACTGCTTTGCCTATATAATTAAAAATGAAAAAATCCAGAGACAGAGCGACGACGGAGAACCGCAAAAAACCGCAGGTATGCCTATATTGGAAGTGCTCAGGCACTCAGGGGTAGAGGACGTTATCATTGTCGTCACCCGATATTTCGGGGGCACACTTTTGGGTACGGGGGGCTTGGTGAGGGCATACACCCAAAGCGCCAAGAGCGCCCTTGAGGCGGCGGAAATTCTCTCTTACAGCTTATGCGTGGATTTATCAATGAAAATAGACTACTCCCTTTATGACAAACTGCTTGTTTTAGCTCAAAACAATGGGGCAAAAGTCATAAAGACTGAATTTACAAGTGAGGTCTACATAGAGCTGAGAATGATGAGCGGAACCCAAGAAAACTTGGTAAAAGAAATAAAAACCCTCACAAAGGGTACAGAACCTTATATAAGCGGTGAAATTTTAGATATTTTCTAAAAAATAAAGGCTTTTTTAAAACTTAATCAGTATATAGCTTATAGG
Source organism: Oscillospiraceae bacterium (assembly GCA_036652515.1). Lineage (GTDB taxonomy): Bacteria > Bacillota > Clostridia > Oscillospirales > Ruminococcaceae > RGIG3102. The sequence continues at coordinate 4,695 of JAVVVT010000066.1, read as the reverse complement.
GGGGTATATAAATGGAAAATGTAAGAGAACGTCTGCTTATGGCAGAAAAGCAAAATCTTTCACCTTACGCACAGCTCGCCCTTGAGACCAAGGGCAGAAAGCATTTTGAAGAGGAATGTACGCTGCGCACCTGCTATCAAAAAGATAGGGACAAAATACTCCACTGTAAAAGCTTTCGCAGATTAAAGCAAAAAACACAGGTTTTTATCTCACCTGAGGGAGACCATTACCGCACCAGATTGACCCACACCCTGGAGGTCACCCAAATTGCCAGAACTATCGCAAGGGCGCTTCGCCTTAATGAGGACTTGTGTGAGGCGATAGGCATGGGACACGATTTAGGGCACACCCCTTTCGGGCACGCAGGAGAGAGGGTGCTGAACACCTTAAATCCAGGTGGTTTTACCCATTTTGAACAGGGTGTAAGGGTGGTGGAATACTTAGAAAAGGATTTGAAAGGGCTAAATCTCACCGCCGAAGTGGTGGACGGGATTTTAAACCATACAAGGGGCGCATTGCCCTCCACCCAAGAGGGGGTAGTGGTGCGGTACGCAGACAGGATAGCATACATAAATCACGATATCGAGGACGCCATCTCCGCCGGAATTTTAAGCGAGGAGAGCTTGCCCTCGGATTGCACTCAGGTTTTGGGACACTCAAAGAGCGAGAGGATAACCACCCTCATCACTTCAATAGTTGAAAATTCAACAGACAGCATAAAAATGGCACCGGAAATAAACAAGTATTACGAAAAACTTCACGCCTATATGTACGCCACCGTCTACACAGACAGCATCGCAAAGGTGGAGGAGAAAAAGGTGGACAGGCTCATTGAAGAGCTCTATGGATACTATTTTACAAATGTTGACAAAATGCCTGAAATTTACCGCTTTATAGCCCAAAATGAGGGGATTGACAGGGCGGTCACAGATTATATTCAAGGTATGAGCGATGATTTCGCCTCCGACGCATTTGAAAATATCTTTATACCCAAGGCGTGGAAGGTCAAATAGCAGAAAAACACATATTTTCTCATTTTGCGCAGAAAATATATATAGGGGAGTTTATATTCACATATGATATATATAACTCCTCCTCATAAAAATCTCAAAGCGAATACACAGAAAGGAGATTTAATATGGCGATACCCCAAAGTTACATACAAGAGCTGGCTGCGAGAAACGACATCTACGAGGTGGTTTCACGCCACGTCCAGCTGAAGAGAAACGGACGAATTTATAAGGGACTATGCCCCTTTCACAGTGAGAGAACCCCGTCCTTTACCGTATACCCCGAGACCCAGAGCTACTACTGTTTCGGCTGCGGAGCCGGTGGCGATGTGATAAATTTTACAAAGGCGATAAACTCATTTACCTACATCGAGGCGGTGCGCTCTTTGGCACAAAGCTGCGGTATGTCAATGCCCGACGAGGACGACGGTGCAGCTCGGCTGAAAAGTCGAATTTTATCGGCGAACAAAGAGGCGGCACGATTTTTCCACGGCAATTTAAATTCCGAGAGCGGAAAAATTGCCCGTAAGTACCTCCGTGACAGGCAGCTATCAGATAAGACTATTGTCAGTTTTGGGCTGGGATATGCAGGGTGCGAGTGGCAGGGGCTGTGCGACCATTTGAAAGCCTTGGGCTACACCGAGGAAGAGCTCATAAGCGCATACCTGGCGGCAAGGAACAAAAACGGGAAAATTTATGATATATTCAGAGACAGGGTGATGTTCCCCATAATTGACTTGAGGGGCAATGTGATTGCCTTTGGGGGCAGGCGCCTGGGGGAAGAGGGCGGACCTAAGTATCTCAACAGCGGTGACACCCCCGTGTTCAAAAAAAGCAACGGACTTTTCGCCCTTAATTTAGCCAAAAAAGCCGGCAAAGAAACCTTTATTTTGGCGGAGGGCTATATGGACGTTATAGCTATGCACCAAGCCGGATTTACAAATGCGGTTGCCACCTTGGGCACGGCTTTGACCAGCCAACAGGCAAAGCTCATAGCCGACTATGCCAAAAAGGTGATAATCTCCTATGACTCCGACGAGGCAGGGCAAAAAGCCACAAAACGTGCCATGGATATCTTCTCAAAAGAGGAGGTTCAAGTGCAGGTTTTGCAGATGGAAGGGGCGAAAGACCCCGATGAGTTTATCAAAAAATTCGGAGCTCAAAGGTTTGAAATGCTTATTGAGGGGGCAAATTCTGCGGTGGATTTTCAGCTATTAAAACTGAAAAACCAGTATGACATAACCACGGCGGAGGGCAGAATAAACTATCTTACCAAAGCCTGTGATATCTTGGCAAGTTTTACCAGCCCAATCCAGCAAGATGTCTACTGCTCTCGGCTTGCCACCGAGACCGCTGCGGATAAGGCATCTATAAAGCTTCAGATAGAAAAATCTTCAAAGCAAAACTATAAAAAACAGACCTATCAAAAAGAAAAAGAGCTTTTGAAAGAGGGAGTTTCTCACAATATAAAAATCGATTATCGCCAGAGCGGCAACACCTTGCCAAAGGTTTTTGCACAGCAACAGCTCTTGTGCGCCCTAATAAGAGAAAATTCATTTTTTGAGCAAATTTCCCTCAGCCTCAACCCCGAGGATTTCACAGACCTTGAGATGAGGGAGTCCTTCACGGCATTTTCAGTGCTGTATCGCCAAAATCATCAGGTGGATTATGCCACCCTGTGCCACAATGTTTCCTCGTCGGCGATAAAAACCCTGGCACAGATAATCGCACGAAATGCGGAGACCTTGATAGGAGCAAAAGACGTGCAGATGCACATAGACAACTTGAAATCGGCAAAACTTTCACAAACCGAAGCCAAAGAAAAATCGGTGGACGAATTAGCCGCAAGAATAGAAAGCCTAAAAGAGAAAAGAAAATAGAGAACAGAGGAGAGAACTATGAGCGTAAAAGAAAAGAAAATCACTACCCTTGCAGAACTTATGGAAATAGGCAAGAAAAACAACAAGCTCACCACCAAGGAAATAGGTATGTTTTTGGAGGAGGTAAGCTTTGACGTTGACCAGGTCGACAAGTTTTATGAAACTTTGGAGGGAGCTAACATCGAGGTGATTGATGTGGGCGAAGAGGGCGAAGAAGAGGAAGTCCTCACCGAGAAAAATATTGATAAATTTGAAAAATCCTTGGCAAGCGAGGGCGTGAATATCGATGACCCCGTAAAGGTCTACTTAAAGGAGATAGGTTCTTTCCCCCTTCTCACCTTAGATGAGGAGATTGAGCTTGCCGAGAGCATTTTGCAAGGGGACGAAAAAGCAAAAAAATGCTTGGCAGAAGCCAACTTGCGTTTGGTGGTATCCATAGCAAAAAGATATGTGGGCAGGGGTATGTTGTTCCTTGACCTTATCCAAGAGGGAAATTTAGGTCTTATAAAAGCGGTGGAAAAGTTTGACCACACAAAGGGATTTAAATTCTCCACCTATGCTACCTGGTGGATAAGACAGGCTATCACAAGGGCGATTGCAGACCAGGCGAGGACAATTCGCATACCTGTTCATATGGTAGAAACCATCAATAAGGTTAAAAAAGTGCAGAGCCAATTGCTCCATAAAAACGGTCAGGAACCCTCGGTGGAAGACCTTGCCGAGGAATTGGATATGCCACAGGACAAGGTGCGTGAAATCCTGAAAGTGGCTCAAGAGCCAATCAGCCTTGAGAGCCCTATCGGCGAGGAGGAGGACAGCCATTTAGGAGATTTTATCCCCGACTATGACGCCCCCGTGCCGGAGGAAGCCGCCACCCACACCCTTTTAAAAGAACAGCTAAATGAAGTTTTGGGAACCCTCACACCACGGGAGGCAAAGGTGCTCTCACTGCGTTTTGGCATTGAGGACGGTCGCCCTCGCACCTTGGAAGAAGTTGGCAAAGAGTTCAATGTCACAAGGGAGAGAATACGTCAGATAGAAGCCAAAGCCCTGAGAAAACTTCGTCACCCAAGCAGAAACAAAAAGCTCAAAGACTTTTTGGATTAAACTTCACGGCAGATAAAACAAGTCAGTCAAACTCCAAAGGAAAAGCCTTTGCAATTGACAAATAATATTTTAACTTGTATTATTATACTTAGAATAAACCACAGCCTTTTGCGCAAAGGCGGAATATTTAAGATGCTTGCGGCGATGTCGGCAGGTGACTTTAAATATAAGGAGGCTCTTATGCACATCACACAAGAAACAGACTATGCGGTGAGAATAGTATACTGTTTGTCCATCACAGACGGAAGAAAAGATGCCCGCAGTATAAGTGAAGAGATGGGTGTCACCTTGAGGTTTTCACTTAAAATTTTACATAAGCTTGTGCAGAGTGGAATTGTCAAGTCTTATAAAGGCACAAAGGGCGGATACGAGCTGGCTCGCCCCTCATCACAGGTGAATTTAAAGCAGGTGATAGAGGCGATTGAGGGTGAGTATCATCTGGTCAAATGTATTCAGCCGGGCTACGAGTGCGAGAGAGATATCCCCGGGGTTTGCAGCTTTAAAAAGGCTTTTGCCCGCATTACGGCGCAGACCAATGCAGAATTAGAAAAGGTCACTTTTGACAAATTATAATCTTTAGCAATATAAAATTAACGGCTTTTTTACATATTATAAGGTAAAAGAGCCGTTTTTTATTGCAAGAAAACCACCGGCTGTGCCGGTGGTAAGTATAGCTTTAGCGAGGGATATGAAATAAA
>JAVVVT010000065.1:0-9235 GCA_036652515.1 Oscillospiraceae bacterium | reverse complement strand
AGACCTCTCACCTTTGAGTGAGGGTTCATATCCATACCCAACTGGTCAAGCGCCGCCTGTGCGTCGCTCTCGATTTTTTCAAGGTCAAGGCTCTTCATACTTTCCCCAAAAATTGCGCTCATTGGGTTAGACTTTAAAGGTTCTCTGTTAAGTTTAATATTCTCTGCAATGGTAAAACCGGGTATGAGCATAAATTCTTGATGCACCATACCTATTCCGGCTTTCAAAGCGTCGTGAGGGGTTGCTATTTTTATCTCCTCACCATTTATTTTAATACTCCCTTGGTAGGAGCCTGTGTGAGCTATAACAGGCATACCAAAAAGTATATTCATCAAAGTTGACTTGCCGGCACCATTCTCGCCAACCAGTGCGTGTACTTCACCCGGGAAAACTTTAAGTGAAACACCCTTCAAAACTTGGTTGCCGTAATAGTCCTTTTTGATGTCGGTCATTTCAAGAACTGGCTTAATATTTTCCAAAATATCACCTCATATATAGGATAAAGCCTTTCAATGTAAGAAAGTGCTTGCGTTTTTCAGTCTTTAAAAAATAACAAAATCAGGAATATGGTTTTATACAACAAAGGAGGAGTTTTATCTCCCCCCATTGTCATATAGGGTTTACACCCGCATAAAATCCCTGATATATATTATACGATATATTAGAATGTTATGTAACCGCAGAGCATCTGCAGGTAGTTGTCGTATGTTGTGCCGTCAAGCACAAGTGCTGAGAATGTGACATCTGTCTTTGCGGCTTCTTTCAAAGCAGCTGAGAGTTTATCCATATCAACTTTATTTTCCATGTCGCAGCCTGCGTCAACCCAGCCCAGCAGATATTCTGTGGCGCCGATGACCATTGACATATTTACAGGTGATGGCCAGGTGGACATTCTGCCTGTCATGCCTAATTCTGCAACTTTTGCTTTGATTTGCTCAACTGCAAAATCAACATCGCCTGCTTTTTCCTTTGGAATTTCAACGCCAAGTGCGCCTGGGAAAGCGTGGTATGGTGATGGGCAGCAAGGCTGTGGGTACAATGCACCGCCTGCTACAACCTGCTTGATTAAAGGCTCCTGCAAGCCGCAGTTTGTGCAGAAAAATGCTGTATCTTTGCCGTATCTTTCAATCATCTTTGGAACATCTTCCATCATAAACATCTGTGCGCCTGCAAGACCAACCTCTGAAAGTGGGTCCGGAGCAGTTGCTTCAACCAATTCAAGTCCGATTTTTTCACATTCTGTTTTCATTATTGAAAGACGGGCTGAAATTGTGGCATATGCCAAGTGACGTGCAAATGAGTAGTGAACAAATGTTTTTGCGCCAAGAGCTTTTGCCTGTTCCGGAATAGCTTTGCCCATACCGATTTCGTCTGTGCCAAGCACTACGTCAGCGGCTGCGCAGATAACGCCGGGGTCTTCACCGGCTGTGCCTGCGATGACAACCAAGTCAGGGTTGACTTCTCTTGCCTTAGCGATAGCTGCGGAAGCTCCCGGTACAGCCTGAACAAAAACCAAAGCTTTTACATCAGGGTCTGAAACAAGGCTTACCACGTTAGAAATTGTGGTCTCCTGCTCTTTATCGAAGTTGTCTGGGTATGTAGCTGTGACAACTCTGTCAGGATATTTTGCTTTCATCTGTTCAGCAGCTTGAAATTCTTCTTCGCCCTGTGAAACAGTGCCTGTGATGATTGCTACTTTGCCCGGTTTCACATCGTCCTTGCCGTCCGCTTTAGGGCCACAAGCTACAAGTGAAAGAGACATAGCGGCTACTAAAACAATAGCCAATAACTTTTTCATAATAAAATCCTCCTAATAAAATATGCTTTTAGGCTTTGCCATTGGCATAACCCTCTTTGCTTGAATTAAATTATATTCACATTCTACACATAAGTCAATGACTTTGTGCAACTTTACATAATTTTAGAAAAACTTTGTAGTTTTAGTGTAAAACATATTAATAAAGTGTGTACGGTTTGTAATAACCTACAACTAAAAATTACAAATTGTTTTCAAAGGGAATACAGTTGGACTTGATAAGCATATTTTAATCCTAACGTCTTAATTATTATATAAATTAATTATTATTGACTTTATTAAACATAGTTTTAAGGCTATTTGTCTATAATGACTATAAACAGTGTGATTGTCCCCTCTGTTTTGTGGTTTTGCCTAAGGATTAGTTACATAAGAGTTACAGAAGGCTTAAAATATGTGAGATTATTGTATAAATTATGTATGTTTATACTGTAAAATGCAAAATTCGAGAATAAGAGCGCCTGTGCCTTATAAAGGATTGTCCCCACCTTATTAAAAAAGCAGCAGAGCAAATAAAAAACAGGCATAAGACAGCCTGTTAAAGTTTTATAAGCCGTGAAGGCAGACAAGGGAGGAATATTACCCATAGAATAGCGAAAATAAAAGGTGGGCTAAAAAGCCCACCCCACTATCTACTTATATATAATCCGTCAATCCGCCTAAAAACTATCTATGCCAACTAAACCGCCAATTCCCTTATAATTATATATACCTATCTAATCCGTCAGTTTTCTTATATATATAATTATAAATATTTATATACCTATATATATCGTCAGTTTTCTTATAACTATATACTTATATATATCTATCTACTTATATATAAACCGCCAATCTCTATGCCCTACATCTCCCTACTATAAAACCTACTCCAAAGGCAATTTCACACTAAACTGGGAGCCTTTGCCCTTTGCGCTCTTGACGGTTATCACGCCGCCGTGGGCTTTTACAATATGCTTTACAATGGCGAGCCCCAGCCCGGAGGAGGAGATATTTTTATTGCGGGATTTATCCACCACATAAAATCTCTCGAAAATCTTGTCTAAATCCTCGTTTGGTATGCCTATGCCCGTGTCGCTCACGTTTAAAAGTGCGTATCTGCCCTGTTTTTGCAGGCTTACGCTCACTGTTCCCCCTATGGTGTTGTATTTTACGGCGTTGGAAATCAAGTTGTGCATAAGCTGATACATCTGACTTTCGTCGGCGATTATCCTCACCTTTTCCACCTTGGTGTTGATGAGCACATTCCTTGAGGCGGCGCTCACCTGTTCCTCGTTTACCGTGCGCAGAACCACCTCTTCAAAGTTCAGTGGGATTTTTTCAATTCCGCTGCCGTCCTCCAAGTCGGAGATTTTAATGATGTCCTCAATCATCTCCAAAAGGCGAAGGGCGTTGGTTTCGATAATTTTTACAAAGCCGTTTACGTCCTCGGGCTTTGCCAAATTATTGGTGATAAGCTGGCTGTACCCCACGATACTGGTGAGGGGAGTTTTTAACTCGTGGGTCACATTGTCGGTAAATCGGCGACGGCGATGCTCGTTTTCTAACTGCTGAGTGATGTCCAAAACAATCAAAATCGCCCCTTTTTCTTCCCCTTGGGTGCTGGGGCTGAGGGCGCACTGATAGTAGCGTGAATTGTACTCAATTGTCAGGTGGACGCTTTGCCCGTCTATGGCGCACTGGAGTGATTTTTGCAGGTCGGGAACACGGACACAGGAGAGAAAATTCCCCTCCTCAGGCGGAAATGAGAAAATTTCCTGTGCCTCGCTGTTGCTTTGAATTATATTTTTGTTTTCGTCGCAGACGATAATCCCCTCTTTTATATTGAGGAAAATATTCTGAAGCTTTGTTTTTTCTTGGGTAATACTGTGAATTTGGCTGGTGATAATCTTGTTTTGCCTATTTATCTTGGTGATAAAATGGGAGAGCTCATCGTAAATTTGCCCCTCACCATTCTCGATATCGTAGCTTTCAATCTCGTCTACAATTTTTTCGGTGATTTGACTGGACAGCCAGTAGCAGATACAAATAATCATCACCAAACAAAAAAATATCATAGGGCTGACCTGTAAAAGGACGTTTCCGGCTATTTTAGACGCCATTATCCCTATTCGCACCACCCCCATACCCTCCACCTTGGCGGCGCAGTAGTAGGTTGTGCCCCTTGCCGTGGAGGAATATCTCTTTGCCGTGCCCATTCCGTCCTTACTTGCCGCCACGATTTCGCTGCGGTCGGCGTGGCTTTCCATAGCTTGCTCCTCATAGTCGGAGTCAAAAATCACCTTGCCGTCTGTGCCCACAAAGGTTATTCGCCCGCTGATGTCCGCTTTTATAGAGGACAGCAGGCTGACAGGGCTCTCCCTTGATTTTTCAAGTATATGTACTAGGAGCATAGTTTGAGAATAAGCTTGCTCGTCCATAGTTTTTTGCAAGGAGTGAAGATAGACAAAGCTGCAAGTTATCACCGCCAAAATACAGGCGATAACGCAGCTTACTATATTGCTTTTTACGATTTTACTTTTCATACCCCACCCGATTTTGTTTTATTTTAAAGGGCAAATACTATGATTTTCAAAATTATTATCAAGCTAAAATTATAAAGCTTGCAAACTTCTCAATCAAATTTTAACAACTTAAAGCCCTATCGTTTTCACTTTTCTCAATCAAATTTTATAACCAAAAGCCCTATCGTTTTCACTTTTATTTATACTAAAATTATAAGAATTTCAAATTTATCAAGCTAAAATTATATAATCTTTTCACTTTTATTAAATTCAAAATCCTATAACTTGCAAAACTATCAATCAAAATTTATAAGCTCAAGCCTCGCTCTTATTCCACCTTATAACCCACGCCTCTGATAGTTTTTATAATATCTCCCCCGTCGCCTAACTTTTGGCGCAGGGTTTTAACGTGCATATCTATGGTGCGGCTCTCCCCCACATAGCTGTCCCCCCACACCTTATCCATAAGCTGTTTACGGGTGAAAACCTGTGAGCGATTGAATATTAACAGGTAGAGCAGATTGTACTCTTTTAGGGTCAATTCTATCTCCTCGCCCCCCACGGTGACCTTGTGCTGAGAGGGATAAACCGTCACCGATTCGCACACTATCACATCGCTGTCGGTGGAGGGAGCTGTGCGCCGCAGCACTGCACGCACTCGGCTAAGGAGCTCCATAACCCCAAAAGGCTTGGGGACATAATCGTCCGCCCCCATATCCAGCGCCCTCACCTTGTCAATCTCTGCCGCTTTAGCCGTGAGCATTATCACAGGCAGAGTTTTGGTCACGGTGTTTTGGCGCAGCTGCTGTAAAATCTGTATTCCGTCCACGTCAGGCAACATCACGTCCAAAATCAAAAGGTCGGGTTTTTCCTCCTCCAGCGCCTGGTTAAAATCGAAAAAGCAATTAAAGCCTCTGCTCTCGAAGCCTGCGGACTGCATTGCGTAGGTCACCAAGTTATTGATATTTTCATCGTCCTCAACGCACCAAATTTTCATTTTGCCCCCTGTAAGGTCTTGATTTTGTCCTGTTCTTATATTCTTATTATACATACAAATCCTTTGTGTTGCAAATTAAATTTTATGAAGCCCCGTTATGGAGAAAATAACCCATTGGGCGATGTTTACGGCGTGGTCTCCGATTTTTTCAAAATATTTGGCAATGCTAAGCAAGTCCACCGCCATATTTACGTTTTCTTGGTCCGCACGGATAACCTCTATAAGCTCCGCCCTGGTTTTGATGTACATATCATCGATTATGTCGTCGTAGGTGATGACTTTTTTGGCGATGTCCATATCGTTTTTCACAAAGGCGTCCACCACATCGTGAACCATCTTGATTGTGGCTGTCGCCATATTGGAAATTCCCCCCGCTGCATCAATTCTAATTGGGTGGGGAGCGTCCAGCAAAATTTCGGATATATCACGGGCTTGGTCCCCTATCCTTTGCATATCGGTTATCATCTTTAAAGCGGCGGAAACTATCCTTAAATCCTTTGCCACCGGCTGTTGTTGCAAGAGAATTTGCAGGCAGAGCGCCTCGATGGATTTTTCCATCTCATCTATCCCCGAGTGGTATTCGATTGCCTTGTGCGCTTTTTCTGTGCCGGCGATTATCAGTGCAGTGGCGGCGCAGTCGATGGAATTTTCAATCAAGGTCGCCATCTCGGTGAGCTGATTTTTCAGTATCACCAACTGTTTGTCAAAATTACTTCTCATTGTTTTACCCCTTACGTTGAATTTATCTGTGAATAATCGGCTTAAAGCGCCCTATCCAAACCTACCTGTGATGTAGTCCTCGCACCTTTTATCTAACGGGTCGCTGAAAAGCTGCTGGGTGGGGCGGTGCTCCACCATCTCCCCAAGGAGGAAAAACGCCGTTTGGTCGCTGACACGCAGAGCCTGCTGCATATTGTGGGTGACCATTATTATGGTGTAATCCCTCTTTAATTCCTCCACCAAGTCCTCAACTTTGGCGGTGGAAATCGGGTCTAAGGCGCTGGTGGGTTCGTCCATAAGGAGCACCTGTGGTTTTACCGCAAGAGCACGGGCAATGCACAAACGCTGTTGCTGTCCTCCGGAAAGCCCCAACGCCGGCTTGTTCAGACGGTCCTTGACCTCCTCCCAAATTGCCGCCCCACGAAGGGACTCCTCCACAATTTCGTCTAAAATATGCTTTTGGCTGACACCGTGGGTTCTGGCGCCATAAGCCACATTGTTATAAATTGACATAGGAAAAGGATTTGCCTTTTGAAAAACCATTCCCACGTTTTTTCTAAGTAGATTGACGTCGGTGTCCTTGTAGATGTTCTTGCCGTCCATCTCCACGCTCCCTGTGATTTTACAGTTGGGAATGAGGTCGTTCATTCGATTGAGGGTGCGCAAAAAGGTGCTTTTACCGCAGCCTGAGGGACCGATAAAAGCGGTGACGGTGTTTGGCATAATTTCCATATTTATACCCTTTAACGCCTTAAAATCCCCGTAATATAAATCTAAGTTTTTGATTGAAAATTTGCTCATAGCTTACCTCTTCTGATTTTCTTTGCCCGAAAGCTTATATAAAAGCTTTGAAATATGAAATAAATATGGGTTTTGAGTTTATCGGTTTGGTTGTTGATACTAAAGCTATTTTGTGGGATAAAATAACTTATTAAGTTTATCGTTTAAACTTTGATGAAGCTTTAGAATATCAAATATATACGCTTAATGGTTTTATCTTTTGAATTGCCCGAAAACTCTAAAACATCAAATAAATTTAATAATCTCTATTCTATCTTTTTTGAATTTTCTTTGCCAAAAATCCGCTGGCAGCGTTGACTGCCACCACCAATAAAATCAGCACCACCGCTGTGGCATACGCTTGCCCCATATGCCGTCCCTCACCTGAGAGCGCCCACATATGCAGCGCCAAGGTGCGTCCGCTGGAAAATGCGCCGGTGGGTATTTGGGTCATAGTTCCCAAAGTGTAAATCAATGCGGCGGTCTCCCCCACAATTCGCCCTATGGACAAAATCACCCCCGAGAGTATTCCGGGTACAGCCGAGGGGACAACTATTTTAAACACGGTGCGCAGTTTTCCGGCTCCCAGAGCAAAACTGCCCTGGCGCCAGTCGTCGGGCACGGAGAGCAGCGCCTCCTCGGTGGTGCGCATTACAAGGGGGAGCACCATTATGGAAAGGGTCATAACCCCAGCTAAAAACGAGTATCTCCAGCCTAAATATGTGACGAAAAACAAGGTGCCGAACAAGCCGTAAACTATGGAGGGTATGCCTGAAAGTGTCTCGGTGGTCAGGCGTATAAGCTCCACCACGGGGCTTTTTTTCGGTGCGTATTCCACCAAATACACTGCGCTGAATATCCCAAAAGGCACGCTTATAATCAAAACGCAAACCACCAACATCAAGGTGGTGATTATGCTGGGGAGCATTGACACATTTTCGCTGGTGTACTTGAGGCTAAAGAGGGAGGGGGTCAAAAACGGCACCCCTTTTACGCCTATATAAATCAGGATAAAGGAGAGTGTTCCCACTGTAAAAGTTATGGAAAGATTTAGCAAAAGCCTCATTATAAAGGAAAACGGACTTTTTTTATAAAGGGAAACCCAGTTTTTTATTATATCTTTTACTCTATTCTTCACGGTTTAGCCTCCTATTCAAAAGCAAAACCCGATTACTTACTCTATTCTTCACGGTTTAGCCTCCTTTTTAAAAGCAAAACCCGATTACTTACTCTATTCTTCACGGCTTGCCCTCCTATTTAAAAGCAAAACCCGATTACTTACTCTATTCTTCACGGTTTAGCCTCCTTTTTAAAATAAAGAAGAGGGTGTTGATGATAAGTATAAAAACGAAGAGCACCGCACCTGTGGCTATAAGTGCGCTGCGGTGCAAATCCTGCGCCTCAGCCATCTCCATAACGATGTTTGCGGTCATTGTTCGCACGCCTTTCCTGGCATCAAAGGTGAGGCGAGGCTGGTTGCCTGCCACCATTATCACCGCCATTGTCTCCCCTATGCTCCGCCCAATTCCCAAAATTACCGCTGCCAAAACTCCGCTTTTCGCCGCCGGCAACACCACCTTGAACACCGCCTGCTCGCTTGTCGCCCCCAGAGCCACAGCCCCCTCGTAGTAACTTTCAGGCACGGCTCTTATGGCGGACTGGCTGACGCCGATTATGGTGGGTAAAATCATTATTCCCAGCAAAATCGAGGCGGTGAGGATACTGTTTCCGTTGCCGAAAATGTCCTTGATTATTGGTGCGATAATCACCATACCGAAAAATCCGTAGACTACGCTGGGTATGCCAGCCAAAAGGTTCACCGACGGGTCTAATATTTTGTGAAGCCTGTCGGGGCAGAATTTTGCCAGATAGACCGAGGACATAACCCCGATTGGCACCCCGATTGCCACCGCTCCTATGGTGATTTCGATACTGCCTACAATCATTGGGAAAATGCCAAAAGATGGATTGTCCGCCGAGGGTTTCCAGACTTTTCCCAGTAAGAAATTGGCAAGACCTATCTCTTTTATCGCCGGTGCTCCCCCCGCAAAGATGAAAAACGATATGAGACCCACCGTGAGCACACTGGTGAGGGCGAAGAGGAAAAATATATATTTTGCTACTTTTTCTTTAAATTGAGAACCCACTAAATGTGCCTCCCCTTTTTTATTTTTTAATATTGAGACTTAGTATGAGCCTCCGTTTTTGTTTTTTTGATTGATGACCCGCTATGAGCCTTAGCTTTGGTTTTTAATTGAAACCTTCTGAATGAGCTTTAGCTAAATTAACCTTAGCTTTGTCTTTTTATTGATGACCAGTTGATATAGCTCTTACTTTGTCTTTAAATCAAGACCCACTATGTGCCTCATTTATTTTTAGAATTTTTGATGAAAAATATTGTTTTTATACAAGCTCTAT
>JAVVVT010000064.1:0-9487 GCA_036652515.1 Oscillospiraceae bacterium | reverse complement strand
CGGTGCTGTCTAAGGCTATGCCGTTTACAGTGAAATACCTTGAAGTATCTGTACTTATTGATATGCCGTTTATGCCGTAAGACGAAAAAGGGCCGGACAGTAAATCGCCGTAAAGCCGTATAAACTCCGCTTGAAGAACCTCCGCTTTTTTCACTTGGCTTTGAGCAAAAGGTGGCATATTTTCTATACCACCCTGCTCCTCAATTTTAAAATTTGTGCATACATCAATAGCAGTCTGTGACTTTTTTAAAAGCTGTGTAATTTCGGCATCATTTAGCAAAGTATCCGGATAAGAATTTTTGTAGTCAGAAGGTGTGGCATATGCCATTTATTCCACCTCACTGTCTGCTTTTCCCTCATCGGTGACTTCTTCGCCTGTTTTTTCTTCCTTAGTCTTTTTAGGCTTATATTCTTTAAGCCTGTCATCCTTAAGGAACAGCGCTTCCACATCAGCACAAGCAGGGGTGAGAACTGCGCCTGTTTCTTTGTTTATAAAGCTTTTCATATTTTCTCTCCTTAGTTTTTCAAAATGAGGTCTGGGGTTAATGCTGCCGTGCCATAGTCATAGAACAATGAAACAGCATAGTCATTTGACAGTTGAATTTTTTCGGGGTCAGAGTATTGGTCGACTACGCAGGGCTGTGCAACAGATTCCTGAACGGAAACAAGAATATTTGTACCGCTTGGAAGACGGGTATTTGAATAAATTTTTACACCGTGCCACATACCGAATTCTTCTGCCGCAGTGTCCACATTTGGGTTTGACTGAGCGTCAAGATATTTTCTCAGCTTGCCGTAATATGCGGTTGAAAGGTCCACCTCAATAAGGTTTCTGTCTACACCGTCAATATAGTCATTCTTTGTTGTTTCAATTTGCTGTATCATACTTTCAAGAATGTCCTCAATGGCTGTAACACCGCTTGCTGGGGTATAAGCAGTTGCAGCAGACACGGCAGCAGTAAAGAAAGCTCGGTCAAGCTCGGTAACCATAGACTGAACGTGATTGTCGGCACGGCGCTGCATAATTGTGTTTACACCAAAGGTTTCAAGGTCGAATTTTGCGATTTCTTCAACGATTTCCTTGTGAGTGCTGAGATTGACAGTTGTAGGTGGGGCGGTAACCTTGTCGCCCTTGCCTGCTGTTCTTGCTGTGCCGTATGCCTTTGAAGAGCTGTTTGCAAATCTTTTATACTCTACACTGCCTGTTGCAGGGTTGCCGGTGTAGCTGCGGCTTTTTCTGCCCTGTGATAATGAGACCTTTCGAACATTTTCAATAACGAGGCCGTAAATTTCAGCCAATGTGGCGGGGGTTGAAGTGCCTGCCAAAAGGCTTATAGCGTTAGTTTTTGCCATAGTAAAAAACTCCTTTTATAAAATTACTGTGCCTGTGGGCAAGGCTTTTTTGGTTTGTGTTTGATTTTCCTGTCCGGTGGCGCCCACTTTAAAGCCACCTGTTTTTTTGCTGTCCTCTGCCTGCTTTTTCCATTCGGGGTGGCGTTTGAGTACATCTTTTAATGCGTCTTCAATACCATCACTGTCGGCTTCGCCTTTTTGCTGTGCTGTGCGAAAAGCAAGATAAACGGCATCTTCCACCGCTGTCGGCAGTACACCGTCTTTCAAAGCACAAAGTTGGGCTTTAAGCATTAAGTTTTCCGTAACCGTTTCATCGGTGGCAGCGGCTTGTACAGCAGAAATGTTCTTTTCTTCGCCGTTTGACAAAACAGTTTTGCCTAAATCAGTTTGCTGTGAAGGAGGCGGTGCGAGCTTGCTTGCACTTTCTATCTGTTTTTTCTGTCTTGCAAGACGTTTTTCTATAAGTGCATCAAGTTCCTCTTGTGTTTTAGGCAAGCTATCATCTTTTTCTGTGGACTGCTGAGTTTGGGTTGTCTGTTCGTTTTCCTCTGTTTTAAGTGACATAAAAACACCTCCGTTTATTGTTCGTCAACTAAATTGCCATGCGCAGTTTTATGCCATAAGCTATGTTTTGGGCAAAATAAAAGGAACCTTGATTTTTCAAAGTTCCTGTTAAATCTTATTAAATTGTTAGTACCACATTACCGTTTGCACTTTTGGAATTACGTCTTGATTAAATATTTTTTCAAGTGCCTGACGTGCGTGTGAATGATAAATCATTCCATAGGAGGTTACTGTTTCATCTATTATATCACCATCGATATTCAAAGTTATTTCCCCTGTTTCTTCACTGTTTTCAGGAACATAACTTGCACATATTGTATTTTCACTCTTTTTTATATTTTTCAATGTTAACATAGAACAATTCCGCCTCCTTGCTGTAATTATAAATCTCGCTGGCTTTAAGGTGAGCTTGGCTTTGATTTAAACCTGTTGCTATTAATTCTTTCTCTAATATTTCATGCTTTAATAAGGTTAAATCGTGAGCTTTTATATTTTTGCCGTCTATAAGCCTTTGCCACGACTGAGCTATCATATAGTCTGCATCGAAATATTTATATTCACCGTCTAATTTATGTTTATCTGTGAATAAAAATTTTTTAATGCCTATTATTTCCTCTTGGCTGTATTCAGTGTTTTGTGAAATACGCACAATATCACTTTTGATATTCCTAATCATCGTGTAGTATTGTTCTGCGTGTTTGCTTGCAGCTTTACCATACGGATTTCTTGCACCGGTAATAATTTTATTACTTATTATAGCATTTTCATCTTTTTTAGTAAAGGGAATTACTGTCTTCTCACGCCAATAATCCCTTGTAAGTACATCGGTGTTGACATTAATAAATTGTCTTAGCTGAGCCTGTGCCAACTTTCTTTTTTTAGTATACTCTACCCTTTTAACTTCGTCAACAGTTCCGTTTTCAAGGCGCTTATATCGGCGCACATTTCGCTCTAAAGCCCTTTGCCTAACCTCTAAATCAGATATTCTCTTGACCTCTTTTTCGTCTAATGGCGGCGGAATTTCGCCCCCTTGGTACATTGTCAGATGATGTCGACAATTTGGGTGCAAAAGCCCTTGCTTTACTGCGTAAGAAAGCAGCAAATAACTTTCACCATCACTTGCTATTCCATAAGAAACACCTTTTTTGCCATTAAAAGAATGAAAAATATCGTCTATGTAAACTTTCCCTTGCCACGGCAGACAGGTTTTTGAGCAAGCCATATACGAGGAGCATATAACTGTGTCAATGTCAAGCTCGTCCATTTCCTTTCCTTGAGCTATAAGCTGTGTCCTTGTGGCCGCTGTCCTGAGCGCCATTTCAGCATAAGAAACTATACTCATATGCCTGCCGTCTCTATATACCACACTGTTTATGCCTCTGTTTAAAAAATCTTTAGTAGCACTGTCCACAGCCTGCTTTAAAGTCATTGTGCCGCTTTGCATTGCAATGCTCGCCTTTGAAACAGATTTTCGATAAGCGTCGTCCATGGTGCGCAGTGCGGAAGTTTTTACATCGTCCTGCATTTTTTGCATTTCTTCCATAAGAGCGTTCATTCTTCTGTCGTTTATTTTAAAATTCATTGTGTCAACTTCGGTTTGCTCGGTGTATTGCTCCACAAGCATTTGTCTTGTTTTTTTGCTTATTATCGAGAAGAAATTTTCCGCAATAATTTTATTTTGCCGGCGATATGTGTTTATATTCCGAATTTTTTCCGCCTGCCATGCCGGCCATTCGAAGCCTAAATCTTTTTCCCATTTTGTATGCTTTACAAGATTTCTTGCAAGTGACTGTATAAGATATATCTCTAAATCGGCAAAGGCATCTGCAATTTCCTTGGGAGTAATCATAAGTCAATATCACCTACTGACGGCTCATTCTGTTGAATAAAGCCTTTTTCCTGTAAAAGCCTTGCAATTTCTTCTTCCTTCCATTTTTCATCCTTGCTGTCTGCCCACAGTTCTTCTACCACTGCTTGTGTAGAAATAATTCCGCCGTTTGTCGCAGACACCAAGGCATTTATACGGCTGTCAAAGTCAGGGCTTGCATATTCCCCAAAAGTGAAAGAAATTTCTTCAATGTCTTCATATTTTTCATTGTGCATTGAACAGTAAACCATCAAAGCAGTCTTTACAAGCTGTGGTAAAACCTTTTCAAGCACCGAGGTTATTGCATTTCGGCTTATGCCTGTTATATCTTTCTTTTCTCGTTGAGCTTCGCCCGAAGTCATTTTAGAAACATCTATACCCAGTGTAGCAGGGGAAATAATGCCCTGCAAACATCTGTCTAAGCTGGATGAATAGGAAGATACAAATGCATCGTAATTTATATCTGGCTGCATAAAGTCAAGTTTTTTTGAAACGCCCTCCATGTTCGGCACATTAATTTGAGTGTAGGTGGCACCGAAGCGGTCAATCGATAAAGTTTTTCCGCTTTTGGCGTCCCTTGGTATCATGTCATCGGGGACATACTTTTGAACTCTGCCGTCACGAATTGCGTCAAGCCATTGCGAGATTATCTCATCGTGAATGTCAAAAACATCGGTTTTGCCATCAAATATACTGCGACCTCTGCCCTGATACTTCTTGCTTTGGCGAAAAAGCACCGGAACAGCCATAATATATTTACCTTCAAAGGTGACATTTTTCAGCTCTTTAAGTGCCTGTACATTTTCAAGAGGGACAACGCTGTCATCGTCAAATAAAGTATAGGTAACACTGCCTATGCCGTAATTTTCCTGCAAGACATAGCTTTTATCACCTTCTGCATATGGAGTGTAAAAAAGAATATTGGTTATCTTGCCGCTTTTCCTTATATACTCAACTCTTGAAGCGTCAGCAAATTCAATAATGGGATATTCGCTTATTGCTGTATCGATATTGATTTTAAAAGCGCCGTCGCCTGTTATAAGCATATCGTTTACGGCAGTTTGCACAAGGTTTTCCCAATCGTTGCCCTCAGCCATTGCCTGCCATATATCCATAAACTTTTCATTTTTTATGATAGGCTTCGAAAGGTCAGACATAACTGTACTTGAAAGGACGTCTACAATTACAGAGGGGAGCCCGCTGTGAGCCTTGCGTATCTTTTCGCCTGACGGAACACTTGCCCAAAAACGTGAAAGTCCATCGTTATTTACAGCCTTAAAAAACTGTTCTATTTCAAGTGCATCACCACGGTACCACACAATATTTCTTAAGATGTCATTTTCACGGGAAATACCTTCACGCAAAACAATTCTTGCATTTTGAGCCGGATATATTTCTAAAAATTTCTGCAATGCCTTCTTCACTCCTTTAACAGCGTTATCTATTATTTTCATTTTGTTCACCTATCTTTGTAATATATGGTAAAAATGCGTATTGGTTGGCGTTGATGGTATGGTCGTTGCCGTCCTGCGGTTCGTGCTTATCGTCTTTCCAAGAATAGCTGTTATACTCCTTAATACTGCTTGTGCAGCTGTCTAAAATATAAAAGTCGCTTTTACCCATCCAGCCACTTTGAAGATTTATTCTGTCTATAATCTTCATTTTCTTCCATGCAGGCAGAAAATTATAAATACATCCTGTTTGCCGCTTGTACTTGCCGCACTCGGTGATAGTCGCTTGGTCGGCACTGTCAATATAAACATCACGGCAAAATCCCCATTTATCTTTATTACGGTCTGCAAACGCTGCTATCAGCCCAGGCAAATCAGACGGGCTTAAAGGCACATCAAGCTGGGCATTGTTGTACACCTCTTCGCTTAAAGTCACCAGCTTTTTATCCCTTGTTATGCCGACAAAAACAAAAGCAAAGGTATCTTTGGAATTTTGGCTGTAAGATGTATCAACACCCACAGAAAATAAGGTAAATTCCATATTCTCTGCTCGTTTTTCCGTTATTATATTTGTGTTTTTCAAGTTGAATATAAGACCTGTTGCTCTGCCCCTCAGCCCTTGAATTTTATTTTTATAAAGCTTTGTACCAACAGGCACATTGTTTATTATCTGTTCTGCCTTTTCCTTTGTAAGCCCTAAATTATCTTTAAAAGAAAAGAACCAGTGGACCCAATTTTCTTTTGGCTGTTCAGTCAGCAAACTGAGAATTTCTTTTGGCGTATCTGCAATATATTTTTTAATCGGTCTTGAGCAATTTACATATTCTTTGTACACAATAAGCTCAGGGTCATCGGGGTTTAGGGTTGCTATAAGATAATCACAGCGCATTGAAGCTTCTCGTACATATTCTATTTCGGCAATGTTTATTTCATCGATATATAGGCAACCATACTGACCGCCAAGGGCCTTCTTCCATCGTGCTTTATTGTCATAGCCTAAGACATAAATAACTTTATTGCCTTTTGATGTGTGATAAATTATATGAGGCAAACTATCTTTGCCCTTACCCGCAGGGTTATATTCTGCCAGCGGACCGAACACGTCAAGAATACCCAGCTCTTTATTGATTATATTTTTTTCGATTGTACCTAAATCAAGTCCGGAAAGTATATGTATTTTTTTATTGCTTTGCGCTACCTTAAGCATAAATTTTACACAGCCTACGGTGGTTTTTCCTGCTGCCGTAGTGCCTTCAAGAAACTCAGCAGCGGCATTGCAGTGAAGAAAGTCAATATACTTATCCGAAAGCTTAAGTTTGCTCATTGCCCTCACCCAGCTGCCTTAAGACATCGTCAAGCAAATTTTTTTCTTTATTTATATTTGTCACCTGCTGTTTTTCAATCGGCTTTTCACCCACTGTGTCCCGTATTATTTCAAAGGCTTTTGTATCACCGCTAACAGCCTTTACCACTTGCGCAAGTGCCATATAGTCATTTACAGTAAAGCCGAGTGTGTCAATGCCTAAGGCTCCGCTTTTATCGTTAATCGCCTCCGCCAACTTGGGAGATAACTCACTGGCAAGCAGTGTTTTAAAAACTTCTTTAAACGCTTTTCTTTTGCGTCGTGACTGCCCGCTTGCCTTGCCTGCATTTTTAGCTTGTTGTGAACGTTGCTGTGGAGTTCGCTGGGAGCTCGGCACAAGATTTTCTGTATTGTAATTACTTTGCTCCATAGTTTTTCCTCCTTAAATTTTATAGCAGCACTTTCCATTTTGGAAAGCGGCACACTCACTTTCAAGACATTTGGTAGGCTGCTGACGTTGGTTTTCCATCAGCTTTTCAGATGTTAAGTTGCCGTTTTCGTCAAATGAATAGCTTCGTGATTGTATTGTTGCAATTGTTATGTTATACGGACACTTCATTTTTTCTCCAATAAAAAGGAAGCCAAGCCTCCCGATTGTTTGCAGTCAACTGCAAAATGTTAAATTATTTTTATACTACAAGTCCCCACCCCGACCATATAAGCAGTATAGTTTTCCCTCTCGACCGAATTAAATTTATGCAAAGCAAAAGACAGGGCGTTTAACCCTGCCTTTTAATTTAATAATATTTTATGATATTAGTATACCACAGAAAATAGGAAAAAACTTCCGCTCTTTTTCCGCTATTCGACTAATAATGTAAATAATTTTTCATCATACGGCTTTACAACAGCACTTGAATTAACATATGCTTCAAGATTTTTATCACGTTTCTCTATTGAAAAATCCCACCAAAATGATAATGTTAAAGCTAAAAGCAATAAAAATATGGAGTTTGCTATCACAATAGGACTGATGTTAGAGCTTTGTTTACCATTTACAATTGTATCAATATAATAAAAAAGCCCAAATAAAATATTTACCAGAACAAGACCTATTAACAACACAATTATAATCATTCGATACGGCGAAGCTTTATGAATATTTTCCAGTACTGATGTTGAAAATGTTATACCTGCCGTAAACGCAAGAACGACGGCAGCAAATATTCCTAAAATTGATATATATTCTTTCTTAGAGTCATCAATTCCTTTTTTTGCACCATTTAAATCATCGTTAAATTTACTTACGTCACTATTTAAACTACTTATTCCAAGAATAACCTCTTGAAGATCTATTTTTTTTGTTGTTTCTTCTTGCAACCCGTCGGAGTAGTTAATTCTTGCAATGTCCAAGCTAACATGGTCATATAATTTTCGTAATTGTTCTTTTATATCTATTGATTCTCCATCTATGTCTTTATTAATGCTTTGATAATCCTCTCTAAGAGTTTTTAAATTAACCCCTAAGAATTCAACACTCTTGTCAGGATCTTTATGTATTTTGGAAATAACAGCAAAGATATCCGAATAAAAATGTTTGAAACATTTATGTTGAATATCACTTTTAGGTTGCCAGTATATATCTTCTATCTGATGATATATACTTTCTTTTTTCACATCTGAAGATAGAAGGGTCTCAGACTCTCCCAATTCTTCAAGTAGCTTTTTGAATTTTGATCTTTTCTCATTTTCGTATGCATCGTCCATTTATCCAGCCTGGCGTATTAATTCAATAGGTATTACTCTTTTATTGCCTTCTCCATTTTTAAAAATTTTTGACCAAGCGCCACCCTCTTTATGTGTTTCTTGTACTAATTCCCATGGGTCCAGGTCTCTTTTAGATTTTACTATTGCATCAATTATGCTATTATTTATTATAACATCATATGAATCTGTAATAGGCATGGCACCGTTTCCTGCAAAATAATAATAAACGTCCGGCACAACAGGTCCGAATTTCCATGCTTCTATTCTTTCAGCAAAAGCCGGCGGGCCGACTCTTAAGAATTCCTTTTGAATATAGTACAATATTTTTTGGAGTTGTAGGTTAGTTATTGGCATTGCGTCTCCATTGCATTTTGATACAATATATTTAGATAATTCTAAAGCACTAAACATAAACGCCCCTCCTTTTGTTTTTTTTACTCTTTTTAACCCTTTGCTACATGTTTTTGTTCTCTCTTGTTTACTTCTGTTTACTTTATTATAGTACACTTTTCTGTAATTAACAATAGGTTTCAACAATTCTTTCAACAAACTTTCAACAATGCTTAATGCAACTATAACAATATTTAATAAGAAAAAATACATATAACACCTCTTGAAGCTATGTTCTCACTCCCCATACATCGCCATAACGAAGCTACTCAATGCCTCGTCTTTTAATTCATAAGCTCTGGTTTTTTCTACGCACATTGCCCTCATTATTCTTTCCATATGACCTTGGGAACGATTTATGTAAGCATAATTTAATACTTTGCGCTCATCATCAGTCAAACAGGCTAAAGCTCTTTTTATTGCATTGTATTCCAGCTGCTTTGATTTTTTCTGTCGAAGCAGGTTGCCTTTTAATGTAATGCAGTCGTTCCACTTATCTTCCTGGCTTGTTCCTCCGCCTTGAACAGGAAGTTTGTTTACCGAAAGACTGCCACCTTCCATTTTAGAGTTAAGGGCTTCTATTCTTTCATTGATAGAAGTAAGGCTGCTTTCTAAAACTCCAAAGCGTTTTAAATCATTGATTGCGATTGTTTTCCAAATTTCCATAATCTATCTCCGTTAATCATAATTTGTTTATGGTGAGTAAGGTGAGTTAGACCCTTTTTCTGTAAAGTCCTATACAGTAGACAA
Source organism: Oscillospiraceae bacterium (assembly GCA_036652515.1). Lineage (GTDB taxonomy): Bacteria > Bacillota > Clostridia > Oscillospirales > Ruminococcaceae > RGIG3102. The sequence goes on along the minus strand of JAVVVT010000064.1, from coordinate 42 downwards.
AAAGATAATAATAGAAAAAGTTATGCAAAATGCCACCAACTC
>JAVVVT010000063.1:0-9610 GCA_036652515.1 Oscillospiraceae bacterium | reverse complement strand
GACGGAGTGGTTTATAAAGGATAATACATTTTTAGGCTGTCGTGAGTAGCGGCAGCCTTTTTATGTGGAGATTTTTATGGATAGGCTTTGTATTTGAAGTATAGGCTTTATTTGTATGTTCACCTAAAGGCAAACCTTGAATATATTAAATAAAGGTGATTATATGATAAAAAAAATAAAACATAAGCGCAGCTCCATAGGAAAATTCAAAATTTGCGCCATTATATTGCTGGCATTTCTTACCTTTGCATTTATCTTTGTAGACCTTCGCCTGCGCCCTCTTGTGGTAACAATGGCACAGTATCGAACACATAGCCTTGTTACCCAAGCAGTCAATGAGGGGATAATAAACCAACTCTCACAGACAAAAATATCTTACGACGATTTAGTCAATGTACACAAAGACAAAAACGGTGAGGTCAACTCCATAACCTACAACTCTTTAAAGGTAAATCAGTTAAAATCCGAGATAATTTCCGCTGTTATTGAAGAGACGGATAAGATAGACGAGGCGAAAATTTATATTCGCATAGGAAATATAACAAATATTGACATACTTCAAAATAAAGGTCCGAGGCTGGAATTTACAATAACGCCCTCTACATATGTGGTGGCAGATATTGAAAGTGACTTTCAAAACACGGGGATAAATCAGGTAAATCATCAAATTTTTATTGTCTTGCAAGTGTTCACCTCTGCACTTGTGCCAAATTATACCACCAGCGTAAAAATTGAAAATAAAGTTTGCGTCGCCCAGACAATAATTATTGGAAAAGTGCCGAATAATATAGGCAACAGCGTGATAAATCCTCCCGTTTGATATTGTAAAATATATGGGAATTTGTTATAATTTAAAGAAGAGGTGTAATGAATGGATATTGTTTTTGCAAAGGAAAGATTAGACGAATTAAAAAAAATTATCGCCTATCATTCAAAGTTGTATTATGAACAGGACACAACCGAGATAAGCGATTACGAATATGATATGCTTGTAAACCAAGTCAAGGAGATAGAGGGGGAGTTTCCCCAGCTTACGACCCAGGACTCTCCCACGCAAAAAGTACAAGGCAACCCTAACTCAAGCTTTGAAAAGGTAAATCATTCAGTGAAGATGGAGAGCCTTTTAGACGCTTTCACTTACGGAGAACTCCGTGATTTTGACACCCGTGTCAAACAAAGTGTAGGAGGGGTAAAGTATGTGGTGGAAGCGAAAATCGACGGACTTTCTATGAGCCTTGAGTACGAGGACGGAGTTTTTACAAGGGGCTCAACCCGTGGCAATGGATTGGTGGGTGAGGACGTGACGCAAAACCTTGCCACCATTGACAGCATACCAAAAAAGATTGCCTCAGCCCCTCACTTTTTAGAGGTGCGAGGTGAAGTGTATATGCCTAAAGAGGTGTTTTTAGGGCTTGTTAAAAAGCAGGAAGAGGACGGAAAACAGCTTTTTAAAAACCCAAGAAATGCTGCGGCAGGCTCAATAAGACAAAAGGACTCCCAAATAACCAAGGATAGAAAATTAGATATTTTTGTTTTTAATGTTCAGAGGATAAGCGACGAGGTCACCCTCACTTCACATAAACAATCCCTTGATTTGCTGAAAGAGTATGGATTTAATGTCTCACCTCGGTACACCTTGTTTGACAATATTGAAGATGCAATAAAAGAAGTGGAAGAAATAGGTAATTTAAGGGGGAAATTCTCCTTTGAAATTGACGGGGCTGTAATAAAGGTTGATGATTTTTCACAAAGAGATGAGCTTGGCAGCACGAATAAGTACCCACGCTGGGCGATTGCCTACAAGTACCCCCCTGAAGAAAAAGAAACGATGATAACCAATATTGAGGTCTCGGTGGGTAGAACAGGGGTGCTCACGCCTACGGCGGTCTTTAACACGGTGCAACTTGCAGGGACAAGCGTATCAAGGGCGGTGCTGCACAATCAAGACTTTATAGATGAAAAAGGTGTTGACATCGGAGATGTGGTCTTGGTGCGCAAGGCAGGTGATATAATCCCCGAGGTGGTGAGGGTGTCAAAGAAAAATACCTCCACAACCTTCAAGCTCCCTTTGATTTGCCCCTCTTGCTCTCAGGCGGTGGTAAAGACGGAGGAGTCGGCTCTGCGGTGTAATAATCCGGATTGTCCACAGCAATTGGCACGAAACATCATACATTTTGCCTCTCGCAATGCTATGGATATAGACGGCTTAGGCGATGCAATAGTAAACCAATTATCCGATAAACATCTCATTGAGGACGTAGGCGATCTTTATCACCTCACCTTGGAGGACGCTTTAAAGCTTGAGGGCTTTAAGGATAAATCGGCAAACAATTTAATCTCTGCCATTGAAAATTCCAAAAAAGCTAATTTGGACAAGCTTATTTTCGCTTTCGGAATTAGAAATATCGGAGAAAAAGCGGCAAAATTACTTGCAGAAGAATTTAAAACCCTTGAAAACTTGATTAATTCCGATATAGACAGTATAATAAAGATTGACGGTTTCGGCGAAATCGGCGCTCAAAGTGTAGTGGAATACTTCAAGAATGACAATGTTATAAAAATCATTGAAAAGCTCAAAAGAGCAGGGGTCAATATGAAGTTTTCTTCCACACGACAAAGTGAGGTATTGACCGGCAAAACCATTGTGGTGACCGGCACACTACCCAGCCTTTCACGGGAGCAAGCGGAAAAACTCATAGGCGATAATGGGGGAAAAGCGGCGTCCTCGGTCTCAAAAAAAACCAACTATGTTTTGGCAGGAGAGAAAGCGGGCAGCAAGCTTGACAAAGCCAACCAATTGGGTGTCGCCGTCATCAGCGAAGAAGAATTTTTACAAATGATTAATAATTAAAAGGAGATAGATATGGAAATTGATATTAAGCACATTGCAAAGCTGGCAAGGCTTTCTATTCCCGAGGAAAAAGTTGCAAAGTTCCAGCACGAGATGGAGGGGATTATCGAGATGGTGGAAAATCTTCCCGAGCTCCCCGCAGGCGGTGCATTGGTAGACGAATCAAACACTATGGAGCTGCGCAAAGATGAGGTTGTCCCGTCCTATTCAAGGGAAGAAATCCTTAGAAATGCCCCAAATACCGCTGCCGGCTGCATACTTATTCCAAGAGTAGTTGATTAGACAAGAAGGAGATAAAATATGGAAAAATTATATAGCTTAACAGCTAAACAGATGAAAGACCTTCTTGCTAAAAAGGAAGTCACATCACAGGAAATCACAAAATCTGTAATTGAAAGAATTGAAAAAACCGACAAGGATATCAACGCCTACATCTCATACAATTTTGATGCTGCTTTAGAGCAGGCAAAGGCTGTTGATGAAAAAATCGCAAAGGGCGAAACTTTGGGTGAAATGGCAGGTATTCCCGTTGCTGTCAAAGACAATATGTGTACCAAAGACCTACTCACCACCTGTTCATCAAAAATGCTCTACAATTTTGTGCCTCCTTATAACGCCACCGTTGTGGAAAAATTGTTAAACAGCAACGCAGTAATCATCGGCAAGACCACTATGGACGAGTTTGCTATGGGTTCTTCAGGTGAAAACTCAGGCTTTCAAATAGCCAGAAACCCTTGGGACACTTCCCGTGTTCCGGGCGGTTCATCTTCAGGCAGTGCCGCAACAGTCGCCGCAAGTCAAGTTCCCCTTGCTTTGGGCTCTGACACCGGCGGTTCAATCCGTCAACCGGCAAGCCTTTGCGGAATAGTCGGAATGAAACCTACTTACGGCAGCGTTTCAAGATACGGGCTTATTGCTTTTGGCTCTTCCCTTGACCAAATAGGACCTATGGCGAGAACGGTGGACGATGCCGCTATGCTCTTCAAAGCTATTTCCGGCAAGGATAAAAGAGACGCCACCAGCAAAGAATACATTTTAAACGGTTACTCTGACAGCGTAAAAGGTATGAAGTTTGGTATTCCGGCACAATACTTCGGAGATGGTATATCAAAGGACGTAAAAGAAAAGGTGTACGCCGCCGTAGAGGTTTTGAAGGCACAAGGGGCGCAGGTAGTGGAAGTTTCTCTGCCCTCTACCGACTATGCACTTTCAGCTTATTACATTATATCCTCAGCAGAAGCCTCCTCTAACTTAGGTAGGTTTGACGGCGTAAAATACGGATATACAGGCAGCAAAAGAGGCAGCTTAAACGAGTTGTACGAGTCCTCAAGAAGCGAGGGCTTTGGCGACGAAGTAAAAAGAAGAATTATGCTGGGAACATATGTGTTGAGCAGCGGATTTTACGATGCTTATTATAAAAAAGCAAAGGTTCTTCAGCAGGTTATAACACAGGAATTTAGCGATGCTTTTAAGAGCTGTGATGCAATAATTACCCCGATTTGCCCTACTACGGCATTTAAAATCGGCGAGAGAAGCGATGACCCATTGGCGATGTACGCAGGCGATATATGCACAGTCACACTGAATATCGCAGGCTTGCCAGGTATAAGCGTACCTTGCGGATTTGACAGCGTAAATAATATGCCAATCGGTTTTCAGGTAATCGGACCTAAATTCAGTGAATCAAAATTATTAACAATCGCAAAATGCTATGAAAATACAATTGGCGGCTTTGCAGTAAAGGAGTTTTAGCATATGATAAACAATTATGAAGTGGTTGTCGGTCTTGAAGTACACGCAGAGCTCTCAACCAAAACAAAAATCTTTTGCGGCTGCAAGAATGAATTTGGCGCAGAGGTAAACACTCACGTCTGTCCAATTTGTATGGGTCTGCCGGGCACACTGCCTGTATTAAATGAGCAGGTGGTAGAATATGCCATAAAAATGGGTCACGCTTTAAATTGCAAAATAAACAGAATTACAAAGCAGGACAGAAAAAATTATTTCTACCCCGACTTGCCAAAATCCTATCAAATATCTCAATTTGACCTTCCGATTTGCGGAAAGGGCTATGTAGATATTTTGGTTGGAGATGAAATAAAAAGAATAGGCGTAACGAGAATTCATATTGAAGAAGATGCGGGAAAATTGATGCACGACGATGCTTTCGGTGGCACTTTGGCGGACTATAACCGTTGCGGCGTACCACTTATTGAAATTGTCTCAGAACCCGATATGCGTTCAGCCGACGAGGCAAAAGCTTATCTGGACACAATCCACACCACCTTGCTTTACTTAGGAATAAGCGATGCCAAGATGCAGGAGGGAAGTGTTCGCTGCGACGTGAACGTCTCTGTTCGTTTAAAAGGGGCAAAAGAATTTGGCACAAGAGTTGAGATGAAGAACGTAAACAGTTTTTCTGCGGCTCATAGAGCTATTATTTATGAATCAAAAAGGCAGATTGATGTGCTGTCAAATGGCGGTAAAATTGACCAAGAGACACGCAAGTGGGACGACGTCAAGGGCAGAAGCCAGTTGTTGCGCTCAAAAGAAGATGCTCAAGACTATCGATATTTTCCGGACCCGGATTTGTTGACATTTGTTGTCAGCCAAGAAAAAGTTGATGAGTTAAAGGCTTCATTGCCTGAATTGCCGGTGGCAAAAATAATGAGATATATGTCACAGTTTGGGCTATCTAAACCTGATGCAGAGCTTTTGGCATTAAATAAGGTTAGAGCGGCGTTTTTTGAGGCTTGCGTTGCAACGGGCAAATGCGAGGCAAAATCCGTCTCCAACTGGATGCTGGGAGATATATTGAAAATTCTTAACGAGCGACATGTGGAAATCGATGAAATCGCTCTCACTGTGGAAAATCTTGTTAAGATGATAAGCTTAATCGAGAAAAAGACTATTTCAAATGCGGCGGGCAAAACAATTTTAGATATTATAATCGACAGTGATAAAAATGTAGATGATATTGTAAAAGAAAAAAATCTTGCGCAAATCAGCGATACAAGCGCACTTTCTTCCATTGTGGAAAAAATTGTAGGGGCAAATCAGAAAGCTGTTGAGGACTATAAAGCGGGCAAAACCAATGTTGTGGGCTTTTTAGTTGGCCAGTGTATGAAAGAGAGCCGTGGACAGGGCAACCCCGGTATGTTCAAAGATATGGTTATCAGCGCAATAGAAAGCAAATAATTTATGTAATTCAAAAATCATAGGGAAATTTCTCTATGATTTTTGGTTTAGCAGTGGCGAGAATTATTATGCCTTGATGTTGCGTGGCGAGTTTCTACACCAATCAGGCGATAATTCTTTAATTATGATTTTTGGTTTAGCAGTGGCGAGAATTATTTTGTCTTGATGTTGCGTGGCGAGTTTCTACACCAATCAGACGATAATTCTTAAATAAGGAGATGAATTTATGAAATATTTTCCCAAAGATAAAAAACAACTTATGATGGCGGCACTGGGAAAAATTCCCTGTGATTTGGCAATTACAAACGCACAACTTGTGAACACTTTCACAGGGGAAGTGTATAAGGCAAATGTGTTTTGCCACCAGGGCTTTGTCGCCCACGTTGAAACAGAAGATTTCGATAATGTAAATGCAGTAAAAGTGATAGATGCCAAGGGCGAATTTTTGTGCCCGGGATTTATTGATGCTCATGTGCATATAGAGAGCTCTATGATGATTCCACGCAATTTTGCCAAAGCTGTGATACCCCACGGAACAACCACTGTCATCACCGACCCCCATGAAATTGCCAATGTTTATGGCGTTCGTGCGGTGGAATATATGACACAGGTCACAAAAGATTTGCCTATGAGAATGTATGTGGACATTCCTTCCTGCGTGCCCTCCGTACCTAAGCTTGAAAATGCAGGGGCAGAGTTTATGGCAAAAGACATAAAGAAAATGTTGAATTTGACAAATGTTATCGGTCTTGCGGAAGTTATGGATTTTATCGGTGTGTATAATGCCGATGAGCGTATGATGGATATTTTAAATGTATTTGAAGAGGACGGCAGATATATCCAAGGTCACGCCCCCGGGCTGACAGGCAGAAAACTCAGCTCATACAGAATAGGCGGACCGACCACCTGTCACGAAACCCGTATGAGCGAAGAGGTCAAGCCTAAAATGAGAAGTGGTATGTACGTTGATGCACGCTCCTCTTCAATAGCAAAAAATATCCCTGAAATCATACAGGGATTGGACGGAGTTAAGTTCTATGACAGACTTACTTTCTGTACAGACGATAGGGAAGTTGACGAAATAGTTGAGGGCGGACATATAAACGATGTGCTGCGTGACGCTTTAAAATGTGGGCTGGACCCGATTGTCGCTATAAAATCTTGCACGCTCAACGCTGCAAATGCAGTCCATATTGAAAATTTAGGTGCAATTGCCCCGGGATATGTGGCGGATATGCTCTTGATGCCGTCACTTGAAAATCTTCAGCCGTCGCACGTTTTCTTTGACGGAGAGTTAGTTGCCAAAGACGGTAAGCTTTTGGCTACCATCAAGCCTATGCCCTTTGCAATTGAAGAGGAAAACTCTGTAAATGTAAATGACTTTACAGTGGATGATTTTATTCTAAAAGCCCCCACAAGCGATAAAGCAGTTGTAAATGTGATGGAATACGGCAGTGCCAACAGCTCTGTCACGGTTTGCACGCCTATTGAGTTGCCCGTCAAGGACGGCGTTGTGGATATATCGGATTTTGATGAGCTCCATTATGCAATAGTCATCAATCGTTATGGAAAAGGCACGTTTACCAAAGGTATAGTGAAAAATTTTGGCGGAATAAAAGGCGCATTGGGCTCAACAGTTTCCCACGATAGCCATAATTTGACCATTGTGTACAAAAATCCACAGGACGCTTTGTTGGTTTTCAATAAATTGAGAAGTACAGGCGGCGGAATGGCAGTGGCACTCAATGGAGAAATCAAAGCAAACCTTGTGCTGAATATGGGTGGACTGATGAGTACAAAACCCATTGATGAGCTCATCATCGAGGTCAAAGCTATGAAAAAAGCTCTCAGAGAGGGCGGATTGAACCTTGTAAATCCTCTTTTAAGGATTGTTACATTGGCACTGCCTGTAATTCCAAATGTAAAATTCAGCGACCTTGGGCTGATTGATGTAAATAAGCAAGACTTTGTGCCAATATTTGCGGAAAGATAAAATGAAAGATAAAATATTACAGTTGTTAAATCAAAATATTGCCCTTATAGTTTTGAGTGGCATAAAAAAAGGCGTGGAGAGTAAATTTTCAAAAGTAAGTATTAAACCTTTTTTAAATGACAATCAGGTTAAATATCAATTGGAATATACTGTGGACAAACAGGTCACCCATAAAAACATTGAGGAAAACGCTTTGGCAGATGAAGTTTCAGACTTGCTCAGTCAAGTTTTCACCCAGTGTGTAATTTATGGTGAAGAGTTTGATTACCATGTTAATTGCTTTAATGACAAAATCAAGACCAAGAGCTTTCCACCCAGTAAAAAGGTGACTATTCACCTGCACAACAAGCAAAAGGAATATATTTTAAATGAGGGAGAAAACATTGATTTTCTAATTTATTTAGGTGTTATGACAAAAGATTTAAAGGTTGTCAAGGCAAAATACAATAAATTTCGTCAAATCAATAAATATCTTGAGCTTTTGTCCCCCTCAATTGAAAGCTTGCCAAAGGACAGACCCATAAAAATCGTAGACTTTGGCTGTGGAAAAGCGTATTTAACCTTTGCTTTGTATTACTATGTGGTTAAAATTTTAGGAAGACAGGCGTATATAACGGGACTTGACTTAAAAGAGGACGTTATCGACTTCTGTAACAATGTTTCAAAGCAGCTAAACTATGAGACTTTGGAGTTTCAAAAGGGCGATATAAAAGATTATTCAAGAACACAGGACGTGGATATGGTAATAATGCTTCACGCCTGCGACAATGCGACTGATGAGGGGATAGTGCAAAGCCTTAAATTTAACGCAAAAATCATAATTGCCGTCCCTTGCTGTCAACATGAATTTTTCAAGCAAATCGACAATGAAAATCTTAAACCGATGCTTCAATTCGGAATAATTAAAGAGAGATTGTCCGCCCTTGCCACCGACTCTTTGAGAGCACAGCTTTTAAAGGCAGTGGGCTTTGAGGTGGGGGTTATGGAGTTTATCGACACCGAGCACACCCCTAAAAACATCGCTATCAGAGCGGTGAAAAAAGGTGGATTTAATAAGGCGGCATTTGATGAATACTGTGCTTTCAGAGATTATTTCCACTTGACTCCTTATATTGAAAAACGATTTAAAGAAGAAAATTTGTTGTAAGCAAAAAATAAAGAGAAAATCAAGTACAATTTATTATTTCTTATGAGCACTCCCTTGAGGGCGGCATTTTACTGCTGCTAAAACTGAAATTAATTATTATAAAAGTAGGGCAACCTGGTCGGTATCGGCTTGGTTGCCCTATTTTTTTTATTTTTGAAATATCGCAAAATATCGCTGTTCTTAAATGGTGGACAAGGACATATTTATTATCAAGGTGATTAAAATGGACGAGAATATAAAATCAATACTATCATACCTGCCGGAATATATTTCAGATAAAATTTCTTTCTACACACAAAAAGGCAATATGACCGAAATACGTCTGCGGAGTGGTCAAAATGCACAGGTAAACTGCGATGGAAAGTACATAGAGGTAAGCAAAACACTCTTGAACCAAAAAGATATTGAAAAAATATTTTTA
>JAVVVT010000062.1:0-9663 GCA_036652515.1 Oscillospiraceae bacterium | reverse complement strand
CCCACTTCTATCACCATATGCCCCACCTCTGTGCCTGCAAAATTGTGACCGGAGAACACTTTTCCGTCTATAAAAACCCCGCCGCCGATGCCAGTGCCCAAGGTGACTATCACCGCATCTTTACACCCTGCGGCACTTCCTGCCATCACCTCTGCCACGATTGCGGCATTTGCATCGTTTTCCACATAGACTGGCTTGTTAAAAAGGCTTTTTAAATGCTCTGTAATCTCCCAGTTTTTGTACCCGAAATTGACATTTGAGGACACCAAACCTTTTTGGCTGTTCACAGCTCCCGGGGTGCCTACCCCAATAGAAATTATATCATTTTTTATGTCATATCCGTTCGCCTCACACAGGCCAAGACAAAGCTCATATATGTCCTGCTCAATTTGGCTTTCAGGCTTTGGCAAAAGTGTCTTTACACTTTTTTTGCACAAAATAACCCCAGCCTCATCAACCACTCCTGCGACTATATTTGTTCCGCCTAAATCTACACCCATATAAAGTTTTGACATAATCTTCACCCCTATATAAATTTTATTATGCTCTTATTGTGCAATTTCAATTCGTTTTTTAGCTGCTGCCAATCAGCGTTTATTATCAGCTCTTTGGGGAAATCTATATCTTCTATCATATCGGCGACCTTCTGCACGTCTCCTATTTTATACATTGAATGTGCATCTGAATTAATTGCTATTTTACAGCCGTATTTTTTGCAAGCCAAGGCGATTTTTCTCATATTTTCCTTGCCGGCAGGGCGCACATTTGCACTGTTGCCATTCATTTCTACCACTTTATTGTTTTTGGCAAAAGCGGGAATTACCACGTCTATGTCAAATTCATGCTGAACCTGCTCACAGTGTCCTATCATATCCACATAGGGATTTTCAGCAACGGCAAGCCACGCTTTGTTCGCCTGTTCTTTTGTGAGGGAGGGTATCAGCTCTTTATGCATGGAAACTATAATCCAGTCCAATTCTTGCATAACATTTACTGGTATGTCTACCTCCCCCTCCGTGTTCAATAAATTTGCTTCCGCTCCGAACAACACAAGGGTTCCGTCTATCACCTTAGGTAGCTGATTTGAGTTGTGAAAATGCCATATATGACCTGTGTCGGGCATAGCAGGGCCGTGGTCTGTTATTGCAATAGCGTTCATTCCAAGGGCTTTTGCCTGAGACACCATCTCACTGAAGGTGCTGAATGCGTGGGTTGAAAAAAGTGTATGGGTGTGTAAATCTGCAATTATACGCATATATTATATCCTTTTCTGCATTTTCATTTTATATATTTTAAAAAAATAATTTTCATATATTATATTGTAAAACATTAATATACTAAAGGCAAAGAATAAAATTATTCTTTTATTCCAAGTTTCTCCAAAAGTTCCCGTGCTGCATAATACCCCATCTTTTTTTGTCTGTTGTTGATGGCGGCTGTCTCCACGATTATAGACAAATTTCTGCCCGGGCGAACAGGTATTACCGAGCGCACAACACTTATTCCCAGTATATCCATAAAATCCTCGGTCAAGCCCGTGGTGCTGTAACTTTTATCCTGTTTCCACTGCTCAAGCTCTATGACCATATCTATCTCTTGGGACTGCTTAACGGCTCCTGAGCCAAATGTTCTGGCAATATTTATTATTCCCACACCACGAAGCTCAATAAAGTGCTGAATATTTTCCGGTGACTGCCCTATTAAGGTGCGGTTTGACACTCGGCGTATCTCCACCGCATCATCAGCTATCAAGCGATGTCCACGCTTTACAAGCTCGATTGCCGTCTCACTTTTACCCACTCCGCTGTCGCCGATAATGAGCACGCCCTCACCGTACACTTCCACCAAAACTCCGTGGCGTGTAATCCTCTTGGCAAGCTCGGTGTTCAAATAGCCTATCGCCGTCGCCATAAATGTGGAGGTCTCCTCGCTGGTTCTCAGCAGCGGAACACGGTGGCGCTTTGCCGCCTCCACAATCTCGCTGGAGATGAGCATATTTCTGGTGACTATGAGAGCCGGAATATTGTGAGAAAACAGATTGTTTATCCTATCCATCTTTACTTCGTGGCTCAAACTGTCAAGATAACTTGCCTCCATTTTTCCTAATACTTGTAGGCGTGTGGGGTCAAAATTTTGGCTGAACCCTGATAAAAGCAACCCCGGGCGATTTACCTCTGTGCTGGTTATTTGAATTTTGTCCATTTCATCTGGCACTGATAAGACCTCTAAATGAAGCTGGGCGACAAACTTTTCAAGTGTAACAAAAAATTTCATTTTTACTCCTCCTTGATAATTACATATTATTATCTTTATTATATAACAAAATTTAAACTTTCACAACACCTCTTAACTCAAAGGTTTGTGCAAATTTTATTGATGTTGCTCTCAAATTCAATTATGCTTGTAAAAACTCTTAATTATAATGCTCAAGAGCGTTGAGGGCTTTGAGAAGGTTGAGGGGTCATTATGGCAAAATAATAGTAGGGCTTAAAGCCCTACTATTACATATTATATCCAATTGAAGATTTAAACCGCTAATTAGGTATTGCTGCATAAACGCACTTCGCCTGCCGAGAATATTCGCCGAGAAAGTTCAAATGTTATGAATTTATAATCACTTGCGTCTGCCGTGAATATGCGCCGTGAAAGTTCAAATGTTACGGATTTATAAGCACTTGCGCCTGCGGTTAATATGAGCTTTGAAAGGTCAAATATCATTTTCTGAAAGATATTATTTGTCTTTGAGTATCATATCTGCCACATATATACCGTGCGCCGCCGCCTGTGACAGGCTCCTTGTAAATCCTGTTCCGTCGCCTACGCAATAGATGCCCTTGCAGCCTTTGAGCTGAAAATCCTCGTCAGTCTCAGGGCGTGCCGAATAATATTTACATTCAATACCATAGAGCAAGGTGTCGTAGTTCATTGTGCCGGGAGCGATTTTATCCAATGCTTCCAAAGTTTCAATGATGTTGTCAAGCTGCCTTTTTGGCACACACAGGCTTAAATCTCCCGGGACGGCATTTAGCGTGGGGACGACGGTTGACTGGGATAATCTCTTGGCGTCAGTGCGCCTTCCGTTCATCAAATCGCCCAGTCTCTGTACAAGCACACTGCCTCCGCTTATTAGGTTTGAGAGGGTGGCAACGTGTCTTGCGTACTCGATTGGCTCTTTAAATGGCTCGGTAAATCGAATGGTTGATAGCAGTGCAAAGTTGGAATTTTCCGTTTTTTTGGCTGGGTCTTTGTAGGCGTGCCCGTTGACCGTGAGGACGCCCTGAGTGTTTTCCATAACCACATTGCCTTTTTCGTTAAAACAGAACATTCTTGTTATATCGCCGTATTTTTTAGAGCGATACCAAATTTTAGGCTCATAAATTTTTTCTGAAAAATCTTGCCAAACACTGGCAGGAAGCTCAACACGCACGCCGATATCCACCTGGTTATTGGTCATTACGATATCGTGGCTCTTACACCATTGAGAAAAAAATCTTGACCCTGCACGCCCCACGGCAACAATAATATTATCAGCGCTTATGCTGTCGTCCCCGTCCTTGCCGTGAAAGTAAACTGTGTTTTTCTCCTTGTCAATTTCATAAACATCAGTGTCGCAGACTATTTCCACCCGTTCTTTTAAAAAGTTTGACATATGGCGCATAGTCTCAAAGTTTGCATCAGTGCCTAAATGCTTTAACTGTGCCTGTGACATATGCAGGTCATACTCAAGGCATTTTTTCTTTAATTCATCGCTGGGCATAAATCTTCCAGCAGGTGCGCCGAAGCTCATCATAACTGCGTCCGCTTTTTCTATGTAGTCCAAAACAGTTTTTTTAGGCAAAAAGTCAGGAAGCCAGCCGCCGTATTCAGTTGATATGATGTATTTTCCATCGCTGAAAGCACCTGCTCCCGCAAGCCCCTCCATTATCCCACAGGACTCACATTTGATACAGGTTTTAGCTTTTCCCGTTACGATAGGACAGGAGCGTTTTTCAATATCGTGCCCTTTTTCAAAAAGAATAATTTTGCAGTTAGGATTTGCTGTGCAAAGCCTGTAAGCGCTCATAAGACCGCCGATACCGCCACCGATTATGGCAACATTATAATTTTTCATAATAGTATCCCCCAATACTTTTACAATATATACAAAGGCGAAATGCCCTGTAAACAATTTTGCGCAGTAGTATAGGGCATCAAAAACAGAAAAGCAGAAGCTTTTGCCATGGTTAATGCCCATAGTGTTATTTTTTATGATCTATTTGATATTTATGAATAGCCAGCTCGTAAACATTTATGACTTTTTCGATAAACTCTTTCGGTCCATATTTACGGCTTACAGCGCTTGCCTTTTTGCGACTTTCTTCACGCTGTTCCGGTGATAAACCGCCGAACATAGATAGCAGCTCCCCAAACTCTTGGCAGTCATTAAACATATATCCATTTTCGCCTTGGGTGATTTGGTCTTTATTGTACACGTCAAACCGCTGAAGAACCATCAGCCCACTTGCCATAGCCTCAAGCATTGAAATTGAGTTCATCTCTGTCAGGGAGGCGGTGGCATATAGGTTGCTGGCATAGTAATATGCTGCGATATCGTTGTGGTCAACTTTTCCGGCAAAGAAAACTTGGTTTTGAAGATTTAATTTTCCCGAGAGCTCCTTCAAATACCCAGCCTCCGGACCGTCGCCGATAATTATAAGCTTATATGCGGTGTTTCCGCCTACGTTTTCATTGAAATATTCAATTAAAGAGTCAATGCTTTTCTCTTTGCCAAGGCGCCCCACAAAGCACAAAACGGTGTCGTTGTCTTTTATGTTGTAGGTTTGCTTGACCTGTGCCACCTTATCATAATTTATGTTTTCAGGCAAGAATAAAGTGAGGTCGGTGATGTTTGGAATTACATTGATATGCCTTGTCACACCGCATCGCTTTAAAAACTCCACAACTTTTAAGGAGGGACCGATGATTTCCGTCGCCTGCTTTGCCACATTTCTGAAATAGACGTGGGTTGCCGGCTTTGCGTACTTATCAAATTTTTCAGGGAAAAGATAGAATGTGTAATCATCGTACATAGTGTGCAGAGTGTACACTATTGGCTTATGCAACTTTTTAGCCACCCACATACCGAAAATTCCTATGCTGAACTCTGTTTGAATATGAATTATATCGGGGTTAAATTCTTTGATATATTGAAATCTTTTTAAGCTGATTGGAGATGTGACACCGTAGCCGTAAATCTGTTTCACACTCTTGGCAGGGCAGTATAAAATGCCGTCCTTTAAGTAGTGAAATTTTGCCGTAGGGTCAGTGGTGACAATCATAACCTTGTGCCCTTGTTTTTCTAACTCGTCACGCAAAGTTTTAATATGGGTGACAACTCCGCTTATAAAAGGGAAGTAATATTCGGTAAAAATAGCAATGCGCATAAGCACCTCTTTCTGTTTGCGGTGATAGTATAACATAAAATATGTTCCAATACAAATATAATAATACGTTTTTGACGTTTTTTTCATATCACATAAGTATTGTACACTATTATTGTTGTGTTTTAAAGGGTATTTTAATATATTACCATTTAAAATAAATTTTGGGTAATTAAACAAAAGCTCTCACTAAACGGTATTAGCCGCTTTGTAGGAGCTTTTGGTATATTTTTAAACTATATTTACCGTGACTTTTACCTCTTTCAGAGTTTCTCCAATCTGTTTTTCGTACCATTTCAGATTTTTCACTTCACACATTGACACATCTCCATACATCAAACAGACTTGGTTGGCAAGCTCTATCTTTAAAAGATTTACAAACAAATCCCTACTGTTTTTATCGCTTGGGCGACCTCTGTAATTATCAAGCGTGGCGTTTATCTTCACTTTAAGCGCCTGTTTTTCCTTTCCAAATGAGATGCTGATATCTTTTAGCATCGCCCTACATTCCCCCTCAAAAAATACTAAGTCAAGGGTGTTTGCTCTGCCTGTGAGGAGCTGAATTATCCCCCACTCCTCTTTTGAAATTTCATATACGAAACCTCCATTACTGATAATTATTTCACTTGTCAGCTTACCCTTGTTGTCGGTGAGGGGGAAGCTTCCTGTAACTCTTCCATTGACCACTTTTAAATTGTATAAAGGGTTTTCATCGCAAGCATCAAGGGCGAAATTTGCCATATCACCTAAAAGGACATCTGCACAGACAATATTTATATTCGAGGGAAATTTTGAATTATTTACAGCTCTGAATAGGCTGTTAGATTGTGTTTTAATTATATCTTCTCCGGCAAAGCAATACCTGCAAAGCTTTAAGTTGTACTCACGGTTTAGGGTGCCGGTAAAAAGCGCCTCTATCTCCTGCCCTATCACATCTGTTTGGGTGTAGCTGTCTTCCTTTTGTCCTTTGAAGTCATAGCAGAACACCGACAGTTTATATCCCCCATCACAGCGGCTTACAGATACTGCCTTTACCATTTTTTCTCTTGGGTCGTCGGCGCACCCACACATAAAAATCAATAATATAATCGGCAATAAAAATCTAAGTTTTTTCAAACGCTTTAACCTCCTTGCCTCCCACTATCAACACCGCTGTCATCGCAATTTGAATGACAAAACTCGCCTTGCAGCTCACAAATTGCCCCATATAAATAAAGGGTAGAATTAAAAGCAAATCAAGGGTATTCCCCACTTTGTAACATTGTTTTATATGGTTGTAAGCGGCAATCAGGACAATCAGTGCCCCGAAGTATCCAAAGTAGATAAACAGCGTAAAAATATGGTCATACCTTTTTATAAGTGAGCTGTCTGTAAATTGAAATATTGACTGTAAAGGTGTTAAGCTGTACAGTATATTTCCCTCCAAACACATACCGTTAAAA
Source organism: Oscillospiraceae bacterium (assembly GCA_036652515.1). GTDB lineage: Bacteria > Bacillota > Clostridia > Oscillospirales > Ruminococcaceae > RGIG3102. The sequence goes on along the minus strand of JAVVVT010000062.1, from coordinate 2,801 downwards.
ATAGTCACCACTATAAAGAAAAGTGTGGAAAATATTATAAATTTTATGGTTTTGCTCTTTGCCTGCTTTGGCTTATCTTTTAATATTATTGACAGGGGTATAAGGTAATCAAACATTGTTACATCGCAATATCCTATGGTTATTTCTTGATTTTGGCTGTAAATATTCACTGCATTTAACTTTTCCCCATTTAAAATTAAAATCATGACAAACATTATACTTATGATGAAAAATAATGGCAACGCCATTTGTGCGCTGTGGCTGTCATAAAAATTCACTAAATAGATAATCACCACCACAGTTATTATTAAATTGGTAAGTGCGGCGCTTTTGGAGTGCATCAGCCTTGAATATCGGCACAATAAATTAAACTGCCTGCCAATGAGGTAATCTATATACAATAAAAAAATCACGCTTGTCAAAGGTTTGGGGAGCTTTTTATTTATAATCAGCGAGGCAATTGCAATATTAATCCCCCCACAGAGCACAAGCGCTACCACCCACTGCTTCACTCCCGTCTCCTGTGGCGGTGTTTGTGTGGCAAAGCTGAAAGTCGCCCAGCAGAAAGACAATAATAGAAAGGAGCTCACCTTATTATTTTTCATTCACGTTTCTCCTTAAATCAAAAGGGTCATTTTGCATTTTTCTCCAGCTTGTCTTGGTTATTCCGTCTTTGAAAGAACTGATTTGTGAAAGGTCAAACATAAAGATATAATCGTATCCGGCGGCGTTTACGTTTGTTATATTTATTAAAAGCAACATCACCGACAGCGCTATACCCGGTATTCCAAAAATTCCGGCTAATAGGATAAACACCATTCTCAGGATAATTATAGGTTCATAAAACGAGGGGATAACAAAAGAACTGATTGAGCTCACTGCGCAGACAATCAAAATTGCGCTCCCAATAAGTCCTGCCGAGATTGCGGCATCGCCGATTATCAGCGCAGCCACCAAAGATACGGAATGTCCAATGGGTGCCGGCAGTCGCAAGCCTGCCTCCTTTATTATCTCTAACAAAATCGTGATTAACATCGCCTCGGCAAAGAGCGGAAGGGGCGTATTATTTTTGGAAGAAAATATAAAAAACAATAATTTTTCCGTCAAAACCTGCGGGGCAAAAGCGGTGAAACCCACATATAGCCCCGGCAATGCTATGGCTATAATAAACGCCGAATATCTCAGCAGCCGTATAAAAGATGCAAAATACGGTCTTTGGGTGTAGTCATCGTTGGTGACAAAATTTTCATGGAAAAAGTGAGGGTATACCATTGCATAGGGAGTGCCGTCCACCATTATCCCTATTTTGCCCTCGCATAATTTTGCACAAAACGTATCGGGGCGCTCGGTGTAACCCGTGGCTTGGAAAATCGAAAATTTTGTCGTGTCCACAAAGGGCGAAATATACCCAGCCTCAAAAATCATAGGCAAGTCTATATCTTCAAGACGCTTTTTTACGGTTTTTACTAACTGTGGCGGGCAATAATCCCCGTGGTAGTAAAGTGTGAGCTCTGTTTTGGTTTTACTTCCCACCTGCATAGTCTCTATAATAAGATTTTTACTTCGTATTCTTCGCCTTATCAGAGCCATATTTTTTCTGCCCGTATCGGTGAAAGACTCTTTTGAGCCTCTCAGGTTGCCTTCGGTGGTGGGCTGGTCAACTCCCCTCGCCGGATATCCTTGCACAGGCATAACAAGCGCCTTGTTCACCCCATCAATGAGCATCAGCGCAAAGCCAGATGTCATATAAAACATCATCTTTTCAAATGTCAATGCAGGGGCGGAATTGGCGAGCAAGGTGGTTTTGTGCATTATATAATCAAACACCTCTCCACCCTCCTTTTCGCCTACAAGGTCATTTAAGGGGTATAAAAATGTCTCCCACAGCCTTTGGGCGTCGGTCAAGTCCTCGCACATAACTATGGCACATCTCACATTAAATATTTTAATTTCCTTGAAATAAAAGTCCACCGAGCCATTAAAATATTCACTGATTTCCTGCTTATTTTTTTCTAAAGAAGAATATAATTGCTTTTCCATACAAACACCTCGTTTTATTATTGCATTTATGCACAATAATAAACATTGAAAGCTGTTATGTGAGGTAATTTTATGTATTCGATGATTTTCAGAACTACGGTTATGTTTTTTCTTGTGATGTTCGTTATGCGTCTTATGGGCAAAAAAAATTTGGGCGAATTTCAGCCCAGCGATTTAGTGTCCACAATATTGATTTCCAACCTGACGTCGCTGGTGATAGAGGCGCCTGAGCTCCCTCTTTTATTTTCAATCGTACCCATACTTCTTATTATGTGCTATGAAATTTTTGTTTCTCTCGCCATTAAAAAAAGCGAAAAAATAGCCAATATAACCCAGGGGCGCTCAATGGTGCTGATAAACGGCGGAGTGATAAATCAGCAAACTATGAACGATTTGCGTTTCACCGTGGACGACGTTTTGGAAGCTATGCGTGGCAAAGATATTTTTTATTTAGAAGAGGTGTGCCTTGCCATTGTGGAGACCACCGGGGCGGTGAATATCTACCCTGACCCAAATGCAAAAACAAATATCAAAAAAAGCAAAACGCCCCAATGTGCCGTTGTGATTGACGGCAAATTAGAGGCGGAAAATTTAATGTTGACGGGTTTTGATGAGGGCAAAGTGACGGAGATTTTAAGCAGGTGCAACGCCGATATGAGCAAGGTATTGCTGCTTTTATTGGACGGTGATGGGCAGTACAACCTTACATTAAAATCTGTTTCCTCATCTTTTTTAGGAAAGGGAAAATAGTCGTATTTTAT
>JAVVVT010000061.1:0-9678 GCA_036652515.1 Oscillospiraceae bacterium | reverse complement strand
GAGGCGGCAAAAAGAGAGCTGAGCGAGGAGACCGGATTTTCCGCCTTGGAATACACAAATTTAGGCGAGATGTGGCCGACGGTGGGCTATTGCAGCGAAAAGATTTATATTTATCTTGCCCAAAAGCTTTCCCTTGGAGAGATTTCACCTGACGAGGACGAATTTATCTCCACCATAAAAATGCCCTTTGAGAAGGCGTTGTCCCTCTGTTTTGACGGCACAATAAAAGACGGGAAAACGCTTGTGGCACTTTTAAAAGCTAAGGATTTTTTGAATAAATAATCGGAGATTGAATATGAAAAAAACAATAAAAATTAAATTTATCGGGTTTTGGGACGGTTTTGTAGACAGTGATAATTTCATATACAACACCCTTGCAAAGCATTATGACCTTGAGTTTTCCGATGAGCCCGACTATCTGTTCTACTCATCTTTTTGCCCCCATAGTTTCGATTTTGTCCTGTACGACTGCGTGAGGATATATTATTCAGGGGAGAACACCTCCCCCGATTTCAACTTTTGCGACTACGCCATCGGCTTTGACAACCTCACCTATGAGGACAGATTTTTAAACTTTCCCCTCTTTCTCATCTACCGCCAGCTCCCCTTTGCCTGTGATAAGCATAAAGATGTGGATATGTCTTTACTTAAAAGCAAGGGCGAATTTGCAAACTTTATCGTTGGCAACGCCCAGGGATTATCAGAGCGCACAGAGCTTTTTGAAAAGTTAAGCGAATATAAACCCGTTGCCTCGGTAGGCACTTATCTTAATAACCGTGAGGGTTTCACCGTGAAAAATGAGGAGGAAAAGCTATCTTTTCAAGATAGCTGCCGATTTTCCATAACGGTGGAAAGCGTGAGGCAGTCGGGCTTTGTCACTGAAAAAATTCTCCACGCCTTCGCCGCAAAAACCGTGCCCATATACTTTGGAAACGATAAAATAGATGATATCTTCAATCCAAATTCCTTTATAAATTGTCATAATTATTCCGACTTCAATCAGGTGGTCTCCCGTGTGAAAGAGGTGGAAGAAAACCCCCAATTGTGGCTTGAAATGGTGAGCACTCCCTGTTTTAAATCCCCCACTTACCCAGAGGATAAATGGGCTGATTTTGAAAAATTTCTGCTGAACATCGTCAATCAGCCCCTTGAAAAAGCCTACCGCCGACCTATGAAATTCCACACCCAGCGGTATGATAAAGAGCTGAAAACCTTTATGTCTATGAGGGATAATGTGCGTTTCCGCCGTTTTTTAGTGGCGAATAACAACTTTTTTGTCCGCCTCGCACTAAAAATCTTCGGCAGTTCAGCCGACGGTAATTAGCCGTATTTTCCTGCTTAAACAATCTCCAAAGCATTTTTAGCTAGGACTTCGCCGGCGGTAAATAGCTGTATTTTCCTGCTTAAACAATCTCCAAAACATTTTTAGATAGGACTTTACCGGCGCTAAATAGCTATGTTATCTGTGATTTTATTGCGCCAAACTTTTAATATTTTACTAAAAAGGCATTTTGTTTTTTAAGTATTGAGTTTTCAAAGTATTGTTTTTCAATGCTGTGGGTTTTAAAAGCCCATTTTAACTGACGATTAATACTAACATAAACCACCCCCACGGCTGAAATTTTACTTCTTCCGTGGGGGTTAATTTGTTCTAACTTTGATATTTTTTAATTTCACTTTTGAAAGGCAATATAAAAACAATTTTTCTTTTATATGCTATCAATAGACATTATTCACTTTTGGCGTATTGCTCTATCAAAAAATAATAATAATGATTTATCTGTAATGCGGTTAAGGTGTTTTCTTTGTCCTCATGGTATATCAGTTTTGCCTTGCCAAGGGGTTTTAAATTTTTTAAAAAATCGTCCAACTTGCCTATATTTCGCAGATGATTTATGTCGTTTTGCACATATTTTTCCCACTGCTTTATCTCTTCACCCCAGACTGTAAATTGCAGGTTTTCGTCTGAAAGCATAATTTCATCGAATTTTCCATATGCCTCTTCCCGTTTTTCGCAAAGTAACTTGTCCATAGGGTAGTTACAAAGGCTCAAAGCTCTTGGTATATCCACGGAATATCTGTTGGCACGCCTGCCCCTTCCCATAAATTTCAGCCACATCGCCCAGTCCTCATCGCCGCCGATATCCTCCCTCATTCCTCCGCAAATATCATAAAGTTGCCTTTTAAACATCGCTCCACTCATAGGTATACGGCACTTGACACACATATCCATACAGGTGATATGGTCAAAAACAATCGGGTATATCCTGCCCATATCTACACAGTAAGGCTCTGTGCTCAAGACGTCCATCTCCTGTGCCATAGTGGCACATAGGACTAAATCCGCTGTTTTATCATTAAGTAAAAATTCCACTTGGGTGCTTAAAAAGTCGGGATAAGCTAAATCATCATCGTCCAAAAAGCATATATATTCCCCTTTTGAGCGCTCTATTCCTATATTTCCCACACGCCCACGTCCAAGGTGTTCACCCGTGGCAAAATAGTTGATATTAAGCTGCGAGAAATCATTTCTTATCATCTCTTGGGCGGTGTTCTCCCCGTCCTCCACAACCACTACTTCAAAATTTTCATAGATTTGGTTGCACAAGCTAAGGAGAGTTTTTCGCAATACTTCCTTGCGTTTATGGGTGCGCACCACCACTGAAACCAAGGGTTTTTCCTCTGATAGGAAGCCCACCACCTGTCCTCGGTCTGGGGCAAACCCTGATTGGAAATCATAGATTTTTGCCGCATAAAGTTTGGGCGACGTTTTTCTCCAGCGAATAAATTTATAAATCTGGGTGAAATGTTTTAAATATAGCTTCAAAAGATTTTTTCTCACCCCATCAAAATGCCTTGGAGATTTTAAGACCTCCAAGAACTCTTTGTTTTGGCTAAAAATCAACTGAAAATCTCCATATTTATAGGCTAAAAGCAGTTTTGCGTAGGCGCTTTGAAGGTACTCAAACCTTCCCCCGTCAGCCTTTTTCCAGCCGTGGTGAGCCACCACTGCCTTTGGGCAATACAATAGTTTACCCCCGCTTGCCCTAAGGCGCCAGGACAAATCTATGTCCTCAGCATACATAAATATGTCTTCATCAAAGCCGCCCACCTGCTCAAAAGCTCTGCGCTTTATTGCAAAACAAGCCCCACTCGCCCAAGACGTCTGCAAGCTCACAGGATCAATATGCCGTCTTATCTCCACGGGAACCTGTCGCATCTCAAAGCCCACAATATCAGGCGTCGCCCGATATATATATTCTTCCAGCCTTAGGAGAGCGTCCATATATATTTCCGTATCAATGTTTAGCAAAAATATAAATTCACCATCGCCTGCCTGTGCCCCTATATTGTTCGCCCTGCCAAAACCTTGATTGCTTGTATTGCATATTATTTTCACTTGAGAAAGGGTACTTGTGGTTTTATATTCTTCCAACTTCGCCACTGTGCCGTCACTGGAGGCGTTGTCCACTACAATCAGCGAAATCTGCCCTTTGTCATAATTCAATTTTTCTATGGAGCGAAAAAAGCCGTCCAACCATTTTTCACTGTTATAAGTGACCGCAACAATATCAAATTTCATATGAATTACCTCTGCTTGAAATTATACTAAATAATGATATAATTATCAATAGATGAAACAAAGGAGACCTGTTATGAAAATAAGCCTGATTGTCCCCATTTACAACACCGAAAAATATCTTGAGCGGTGCATAAGCAGTCTGCTCGCCCAAAGCCATACAGATTTACAGATTATTTTAGTGGACGACGGCAGCACCGACGGCTGTGTGAATATCTGCCAAGACTTTGCCAAAAAAGATAGTCGTGTAGAATATTTTTACAAAGAAAACGGCGGTTTATCCTCTGCAAGAAACTTTGGTATAGAAAAAGCCAGCGGGGAGTATATTGGCTTTGTGGACAGCGACGATTGTCTATCCCCTTTTTTTGCCGAAAGATTGCTGAATATGTGCCTTAAAAATGATTGTCCTATGTCCCTTTGCGCTTATCAGCTCAATGACGAAACCACCCCCGTGGAGGATATTCCCGTGCCACTTATGCTTTATCCCACTGAAGTTATCACAAAACGTGACTATTTTCTGCGCATATATACCAGACAAGAAATTTTATACGTTTCTGCCTGGGACAAACTATACCGCAAAAGCCTTTTTGACACCCTAAAATTCCCTGAGGGAATGATAAATGAGGACGAGGCAATTATACATCATTTGGTGGACAGCTGTGAAAATATCGCCGTCTCCTATGAGCCTTTATACTTTTATACCCAGCGCCAGGGCAGTATTATGAAACCCGACAGTTTTAAGGAAAACCTATTTGACACTTTTGTGGCATACGAGGACAGACTATCTTACTTCGAGGGCAAAAATATGCCTGATTTGATGTTTTTCACCCAAAAAAATTACTTAGTCGCCGCTTTGAGTTTATATAATTCCATAAAAGAAGATGTAATAGATGGGAAGATGTACAAAACTCACTTGATGCGAATGTACTGTGATATGCTCTCAAGAGCGGGAAAAAATCCTGCCTCCTCACGGAAGTTTATCTTGAAAATGCAATGGTATTCACTATACCCCAAGGCTTTTAAAGGGGTAAAAAGAGAGGACTTTCTCTTTAAATCTTGATTTTTTTGCCAAAATTATTTTATATTCTCTGCTTGCACTTCATAAAAAATTATGATATGCTTAATGGGTAAATTAAATATTGCTTAGAGATTTTAGAGCATGGCATAATTCGCCTGACGGCTTATTTTGCTGTGTTCTTTTATTTTATTTTAAAAGGAGAGATTTATGTTTGATGTCATCATTATCGGCTGCGGAGTAGTGGGTGCCGCCTGCGCTTATAACCTATCAAAATTTGACTTAAAGGTGGGAATATTGGAGGCGGAAAACGATGTGGCAATCGGCACTACAAAAGCCAACAGCGCTATCTTGCACGCCGGATACGACCCTGCCCCCGGAACCCTTATGGCAAAATTTAATGTGAGGGGCAACCTGCTGACAAAAGAAATCTGCAAAAAGCTACAAGTAAAGTGCGAGGAAATCGGCTCTTTGGTGGTGGCTTTTTCTCCCCCCGAGCTTGAAAAAATAAACGAACTGTACTCTCGTGGCATAAAAAACGGCGTGCCAAATATGGAGATATGGGACAGGGACACACTTCTTAGCAGCGAGCCGAATTTAGCTCAAAATGCCTTAGGAGCGCTCTATGCCCCCTCTGCCGCAATAGTTGATCCCTGGGATTTATGCCTTGCTATGGCACAAACTGCGGTAAAAAACGGAGCTGAGCTGTTTTTGGAAAACAGGGTGCTATCAATAAAAAAACTCCCCGTGGGCTTTTTGATTGCCACTGATAAGGGTGAATTTGAGACAGCGACCATCTTTAACGCCAGTGGCATTTTTGCCGAAGAGGTACATAATATGGTGGCAAAACCTGCCTTTAAAATTCGTCCTCACAGTGGGCAATACTATCTTTTGGACAAGGGCGAGGGCGAGCGTGTCCACCACGTTATCTTCCAGTGTCCCATAGGCGACACAAAGGGGGTTTTGGTTGCCCCCACCGTCCACGGCAATTTGATTGTCGGCCCTGACAGCACTTTGGTGGAGGGCGAAAACTTAAAAACCACATCACACGGGCTGTCTATGGTGAGGCAAGCGGCACAAAAATCTGTGCCACAGGTGGACTTTCGCCAAAATATCCGCAATTTTGCCGGTCTGCGTGCGGTGAGCGACAAGGAGGATTTCATCATAGGGCAAGCCCCCGATGCGAAAGGCTTTTTTGACCTATCCGGGATAAAAAGCCCGGGGCTTACAGCAGCCGCCGCAATAGGAGAATACTCTGTCCAGCTGTTAAAAGAATATGGAATAAGCCTTCAAGAAAAAGAAAACTACTGTGACAAGCGCCAAAAACTGCGTTTTAATGAGCTTGCACAGGCTGAAAAAATCCAGGCTATAAAGCAAAACCCAAGCTACGCAAAGGTTATCTGTCGCTGTGAAACCGTGACGGAGGGGGAGATTTTGGATTGCCTTAAAGAGCCTATCCCCCCAGTATCAATGGACGGTGTAAAGCGGAGAACTGGCACAGGTATGGGGCGCTGTCAAGGGGGATTTTGTGGGCCGAAAGTCCTTGAGATTATCAGCCGAGAGCTAAAAAAAGACCCTATCGATATTTTGCAGGACAAAAAAGGCTCTTATATTTTAACAGACAAAATGTTATAGCCAACTTTAAAATATACACTGGTACGGCTGACAGTTGCGCAGGGTTGCAGACAAAACAAGCAGATTTTTTAAGAAATGCCTGTGTGTAAAATTTTTATACGTTGCCCATTACAATTTCAGCTTATGACAGCTATTATTTCACCGCCTAAAACGCAATACCACCTTTGTTTTTATCTTCTGCGCTTTAGGCGATATTTAGCCCACACACTAAAAGCTCCATTGAAAGGATTTATATATGTACGATTTAATAGTTATCGGCGGTGGTCCGGCAGGGTTAGCCGCCGCTTTATCCGCCTATGAAAACGGGGCAAAAGATATTTTAATCATCGAGCGGGACAAAGAGCTGGGTGGTATTTTAAACCAGTGTATCCACAATGGGTTCGGGCTTCACTACTTTAAAGAGGAGTTGACAGGGCCTGAATACTCTTCTCGATTTATAAACATGCTTAGGGACACAAGTGTCCAGGTGATGCTTGACACTATGGTTTTGGATATCACCGCCCACAAGACCGTCCACGCCGTCAGCCGTGAAAACGGATACCAAATTCTAAACGCAAAAAGCATTATTCTGTCTATGGGCTGCCGAGAGCGCACCCGTGGAGCTATATCTATCCCCGGTGCACGCCCTTCCGGAATACTCACAGCGGGCACTGCTCAGAGATATGTGAATATGGAAGGATATATGCCCGGCAGACGTGTGGTCATTTTAGGCAGTGGGGATATCGGGCTGATAATGGCAAGGAGAATGACCTTAGAGGGGGCAAAAGTGCTCGCCTGTGTGGAAATTATGCCCTATTCAGGCGGTTTAAATCGAAACATCGTCCAGTGTCTTGAGGACTTTGATATTCCTCTTTTCCTCTCCCACACGGTAATCGACATAAACGGCACAGACAGGCTAAAGCAGGTGGTAGTCGCCAAAGTTGATGAAAACCGACGTCCCATAAAGGGCACTGAAATGGTTTTTGACTGCGACACCCTCCTCCTATCTGTGGGCTTAATCCCCGAGAATGAGCTGACTAAATCCGCCGGTATCCCCTTGGACAAGCGCACCGGTGGGGCAATTGTGTATGAAAATATGGAGACTGAGGCGAGCGGAATTTTCGCCTGCGGAAACGTGGTTCACGTCCACGATTTGGTGGACTTTGTCACCGCTGAAAGCCAGCGTGCGGGCAAAGGTGCCGCTGAGTACGCCTTAGGCGACAGCAATTATGAGGGAAAAGTGATAGAAATAACAAACGGAAATGCCATCACCTACACCGTGCCCCAGCACATTCGCCCCGAAAGGGTGGCAAATATCGTTCAAGTGTTTTTCCGTGTGAATAAAACTATGTCAAACGGTGAAATTCAGCTGATGGAGGGCGAGGACATCATCGCCCACTGGAAGCGTGAACATTTAGCCCCCGGCGAGATGGAATATGTCAGTTTACCACGGCAACTTTTGGACAAGATAATCGGCTCGCAAGTCACCCTTTCCGTGAAAGAAAATCGACCTTAAAGCAATTTCGACTGCCCATATCTATCCCATATCCAATTAAAGGCGGCTACCTATACAGCCATTATTTGATATACCTTTATGCTTACAAGGTGGGTGCGGCGGCGGTACTTTCTATTATTTATATAGCCATTTTTTAATATAAATCCCAAGGAGGATAAAATGAAACAACTTATCTGCATTGTCTGCCCAAAGGGCTGCCATTTGACCGTGGACGAAAAAGAGGACTATAAGGTTTACGGCGCAGCTTGTGAAAGAGGGCGTGAATATGGTAAAATAGAGTTAACAAACCCAAGGCGTGTGCTCACCTCCACAGTGGGTATCCAAAACGCCCTCCACAGCCGTCTACCTGTGAAAACCTCAGGTAGCGTGCCAAAGGGCGATATGGCTGGGGTGATGGCAGCCTTAAAAGGTGTGTGCGTTAAAAGCAAGGTGGAAATCGGCGAGGTCATAATAAAAAATGTATGCGGCACAGGCGTGGACATCATCGCCACAAGGAGCTTGTAAAGCATATTTTCACCTCCCTCCGCCTTTGAAATTTAAAAACGAAAAGGAGAAACTATGGCAAAATATGTACTTTCCTTAGACCAAGGCACTACCTCCTCCCGTGCCATACTCTTTGATGAAGAGCAAAATATCGTGGAGATGGCGCAAAAAGAGTTTACGCAGTTTTATCCCAAAGACGGCTGGGTGGAACATGACCCGATGGAGATTTACTCCTCTCAATACTCCGTGATGATGGAGCTGATTGCCAAGAGCGGGGTCTGTGTCACCGACATCGCCGCCATTGGCATAACCAACCAGAGAGAAACCACGATTTTGTGGGACAAGAACACAGGCAGACCTGTTTACAATGCTATTGTCTGGCAATGCAGGCGGACAGCCGACATATGCGATGAGTTGAGCGCCAAAGGGCTGAAAGATTATATCCAAAACACCACCGGGCTTGTCATTGATGCGTATTTTTCTGGCACAAAAATTAAATGGATTTTGGATAATGTCCCCGGAGTGCGTGAAAAAGCCGAAAATGGCGATATCCTTTTTGGCACGGTGGACAGCTGGTTAGTCTGGAAACTCACAGGGGGTAAAGTCCATGTGACTGATTATACCAACGCTTCACGCACTATGATTTTCAATATTAAAACCCTTGAGTGGGATACCCGTCTATTAAAAGAGCTGAATATCCCCCCTCAAATTTTGCCTAAGGTTTGCCCCTCCAGCGAGATTTACGGATATGCCAATATCCAAGGTGTGTCTGTTCCCATAGCCGGCATAGCGGGAGACCAGCAGGCGGCGCTCTTCGGTCAGCGTTGTTTTCAGGTTGGTGAGGCAAAAAATACTTATGGAACAGGCTGCTTTTTGCTGATGAACACAGGTGAAACCCCTTTCATAAGCAAATCGGGGCTTATTACCACCATAGCCGTCGGCATTGACGGAAGGGTTGAGTACGCCTTGGAGGGCAGCGTTTTTGTAGGTGGTGCGGTAATTCAGTGGATAAGGGACGAGATGCGATTTTTCACCGACAGCCGTGATGCCGAATACTACGCCCAAAAAGTTCCGGACACAGGGGGCGTATATTTGGTGCCTGCTTTCACAGGGTTAGGAGCGCCCTACTGGGATATGTATGCCCGTGGCTGTATTTTAGGCATTACAAGAGGCACCAAGCGTGAGCATATAATCCGTGCCGCACAGGAGAGCATAGCCTACCAAAGCTACGAGCTGGTCAAGGCTATGGAGAATGACACAGGCATACCCCTATCCGAGCTGAATGTGGACGGCGGCGCCAGCCGAGACAGCTTTTTAATGCAATTTCAGGCAGATATTTTAAATGTACCTGTGCTACGCCCTAAACTTTTAGAATCTACCGCTTGGGGTGCTGCTGCATTGGCAGGATTAAAGGCAGGTGTTTTTAATAATCTCAGTGAAATTTCCGAATCTTGGCAATTAGATCGCGCT
>JAVVVT010000060.1:0-9781 GCA_036652515.1 Oscillospiraceae bacterium | reverse complement strand
TGATGCCCAAAAACAGTGGCGCCAAAATAACCATTCCCACAATTTCAAAGCAGGCGGGCAGAAAGCACATCAGGATAGCAGGGCGGCCAACTTTACGCAAATCTTTGATGTCTAAATTGAGCCCTGCACGAGTTAAAATGATGATTAGGGCGATTTGCCTTAAATCAGTAGATATATTCAAGATAGATTGGTCCAGTAAATTCAGGACGTAGGGACCAAGAATAATGCCTGTTAGGAGCATACCCAGCAAACTGGGTAACTTTAGCTTTTGAAAAATTGCCCCTAAGGTCATTCCGCAAAGAAAAACAAGCGCAAGTGATAATAGCATAAACTTTCTCCTCTTTTATGCAGACAACAAAAAAGCTGATGAGTCTGCAATTTTAAAAAAAATCACAGAAGTCATCAGCATAGCAGCGGTTTAGGATTTATCCAAGGGAGAACTTCATTCCCTATGAATTATTTTACAGCAAAAGGCAAAGAATGTCAATAAATTTGCCTTAAAAATAGTATTAATCAACATCGACAGATGTGTCATCTTTTTCATCGACATATTCCAAAATGTCAGCCGGTTGGCATTTTAATACCTTACATATGGCATCTAAAGTGGAGAAACGAATAGCTTTTACTTTGCCTGTTTTCAGATAAGATAGGTTTACATTGGTTATTCCCACAAGCGACGCTAAATCATTTAGCTTCATCTTTCTATCTGCCAAAACTCTGTCTAAGCGTATAATAATCATAGTGTATGGTCCGCCTCATCTTGCAAATGAACCCCATAGCTTATAATATATGCCGCAACCAAAAATGCGCTGCTGAGCACAAGCTGATTGAGCATATTCCCTCCGGTGGACATAGAAATACTGTCTGCTACAAGGGTGTTTGCTATTAGAACTATAAAAAGTTTTATAAATGGCACAATAATAGCCACTGATGATTGTATAATGCCATAATATAAAAGGAAATTCGCATTTTGCAGGACAAATATCTCGCCTTTTGCCACATTATCAAAAATCTTTGAAAGAAACCAATAGGCAAACATAAGGGGAATAATATTTATTGCAAACATAATGGAGATGGCGGCGTATGTGATTATATCAATCGTCCCATCATCAGCTGCTGCACGAATACTCAAGCTGTCCTTACTTTTTACCGTGAGCGACCTTGAGGAGAAGTCGTGATTTTCTTCGGCGTAGATAGCGTGAGCATAAGTTTTGTCGCCCACCTTTAAATTATATTCCAGCCTACCGGCGGAGCATAAAACTAACATCGTCACAAATAAAAAAATAGTGATGTAGCAGATTGCCTTCATAAATTTGGCTGTACCCATAGCTAAGTTTTGATTTAATAGCTTGTGCAGGATTTTCATAATATATCTCCTTGTTTCTTTTTCTTTAATAATACATCATAAATTAAAGGTTGTCAATAATAATTTAATGTTTATCGTTAAATAAAAAGAAATGGCAGAAAATCATAGATTTATTAAAAAATATGCCAAAGCATAAAAAAGAAACATCTTTAGAGTGTCAGCGGTACAGCTTGCTCCCACACAGGAAAGCTGTGGTGGCATAGAGTTATCAGACTTGCCGTCGACCTTTTCAGGACTACAAAGAAGATATTTTATAATATTAGTAGCAAAAAATAGCAGGGAAGTGCAAATAATAACAGCGGTATAAAATTTAGTATAAATGGAAATCTTGTAAAAGTTAATAGAGAAGCCCAAACAACCAACGGACCATCACTAATTGATGGCGTGAAGATTGTGAACTCCTCTATTGCTGATAATATATCACAAAGCACAGAAAATATCAATGGTAAAAAAATGCAGGAAAGTGGCAGAAAAACAACAATGCGAAATTTAGCTTAAAAGTAGGGGATAAAGAGCAAAAATATATCAATAGCAGGGACATTGCAGATTATAACGAAAACAGTTATAATAAAAGGGGGTGGGCTATCCTCAATGATGTACTCGGCAAAAATGAAGTCGCAAGCTTTTTCTCAAAGCTCACCGGCACATACCTTGAAAAAGGCAAAGACGGATTGTATATCGTGCCGTTGTGATAAGTTTGGAGTAAACAATAAGCTGATTTTTACTGACGGAAAGTTCAAGAACCCCAGCATTGAAAAGGTTATAGAGATAAATTTAGACAGTGAAACAGATATAGAGATTGTGAGGGAGGATATTTATGAACAAGAAGCAGGGATTTGGTCACGAGAGAGCCTTGATGTTGAAAGCATTTATGGACAGGAAACTATCAAGCGGTACCATAAATATAGTTTCGAAAACTTTCAGCAATTTAGACGAAAAGCAGCGGGAAAAGCACGCCCAACAGATAACCTCAATAATCAACAGCAGCGAGACCGAGGCGGAGATATTGGAAAAGCTGAAAGCGCTGTAAACACAACATCAGACACAATAAAAGACACGACAAAAGACACATCTTTGGGTGGGTCTTTTTCTTTGTCCACAGATAGCTCTGAAAAAATGAGCGGTATGGACGCTAAAAGCCGAAATATAGAGCGTGGCACTGTAAATCAATTTTTAAATGAAACTGCCAATATGTTTGGCGTGCCATACAGCGAAAAAAATGGTGAGCTTAAAAAAATGGCGTGGGATATAGCTGACAGGGTTGAAAAGTTTGGCTTTATCACCGCCGCAGATATGAATAACTTTTTTGAAATGGCTTATGAAAACGGCAGGCAGCTTATAGTAGATGGGAAAGAGTATAAGGAACTTAAAAATCGAATAAGAACAGTAGGCATAGAACCTGTCGGGGGCAGTGAGTATATAGAATTTCTTCATAAATATAATGGCAAGGTGCGCTTTAAAAGGGGCGGGCTGCCCGTTGATGTTTTGTATGCCGAGCTGTCCGAGAATTTCCCCGAGTTTTTCAGCGTGGATATTGAAAATCCTTATGACCAAATGTGGCGCCTGGGTGAAGTTTATGACAGCATATCAGACAAAGAGGTAGGTCTTGATGAATACTATGGCAAAAATGCCAAAATCGCAAAAGAAGAAATGCGAAGTGAGTATGAAAAAAATGTTGATTTGTTTGTGCAAAAATTAAACAGTGTAAATAGGTATCGTGAGGCACTGGCGCTACAAAGGGCAAAGGAGCAAACAGTAAGAGAAAAGTATCTTGATAAGACATATACCGTTGATGATGTTACCGCCTGTAATGAGGCGGCAAAGCCTGTGCGCAGGGAAATAAGCAGGCTAATGAAAGATGTTGCATATACATCTGAGGACAAGGCGGCGGTTGAAGGTATGCTTTGTACAAAAAGTGACAGGGTGCTTGAGGCGTTAAAGAGAGATATAAACGATAATAATCCAAATGCCGAAAATGTCATAAATCTTTATGAGCTTAAAAAGAAGCTTGCAAACATCTTGGTGCCGGCAGCGGAATATAACCGCCAGGTAAGAGAAAATAGGAAAACTGTTTTTAGAGAGCTTTTGACAACTGCCGCAGTGTGGAAAGATAAAAAAACGGGGCTTTCCTATAAATCTAATACGTTTGAGCGGAATATACGGGATATTGTCACCGACAAAGAAGCCGCTGAAAAGCTTATAGATATTTTGCCAACGTCAATTCACAAGCACGTCGCCCAGGCAACAAGGTACAAAAACCTTATGAGAAACAAAATAAGAGCTTTAAATATTGATAATAAAACAAAGTATAAAGTTGAGTTTTTAGACGAGGGCGGTAATGTTATAAGCGGTGAATTGACCGAGAGCGGATTGGTGCAGGCATACGGTGAGAGGCTTATAAGCAAAAAATATCTTGACACTCTTGGGGTAAAAACCGAAAAAATAGTAAGTACGGCTGAAATGTTCAGAAAAACCTACAATGAAATTTTGGAGGAAATAAACAAAATCTATATCCAAAACGGATATAGGCCCATCGAATACCGAGAAGACTATTTCCCTCATTTTATAGATGAGGGCGCAGACAGCGTTTTAACTAAAATCACATCGTTTTTGGGTATGGACGCTAAGAATATGTTACCGACTGAGATAAATGGAAAGACACAAGACTTTAACCCGGGCAGGCAGTGGAACTCAAATGCTCTTCAAAGAGAAGGCACTAAAACAACCTATGACGCATTGAAAGGCTTTGATAACTATATTGAAGTCGCTGCAAATGTAATTCATCTTACTGGAGACATTCAAAATCTAAGAGCGTTTGAAGACGAAATAAGGTATAAATTCAGCGCTGATAATATAAAACAATCGATAGATAACGGATTGGCGGAAATAAACGAACTGGATATTTCCGAAGATGACAAGGCGAAACTGAAAAAAGCATTGTTTGAAAATATGGGAAGCAAAACAACCCTTAACAATTTTGTTGTGTGGCTGCACAATTACACAAATTTGCTGGCAGGTAAAAAAAATTCGTCAGACAGAACGTGGGAAGAGGATTTGGGAAGAGGCATATATACGCTTTCTAAAAATTTGGAAAATAGAATATCAGCTAATATGATAGCCGGAAACATAGGCAGCGCACTTACAAACTTTATTCCGCTTGCTCAGATGACTGCTGAGGTCAAAAGAAAGTATATAATGCGTGCCTTAAATGACACTGTGAAAAACTTATTTGCCAAAGATGGATTTTCAGACAACTCTGATTTTATTGCAAGCCGTCGAGGCAGCGAACTACTGAGCGTTAGCACAATGAATAAAATGGCAAATAATGCCTCGTTTTTAATGGGCGCCGTTGACGATTTTACATCTAACCTTGTTGTGCGTGGTAAATATTTGCAGAACATCAACGAAGGTATGAGCCACGGTGAGGCAATGCAGGGCGCTGATGAATTTGCAGCGGAGTTAATTGCAGATAGGTCAAAAGGCGCATTGCCGACAATATTTGAGGCGAAAAACCCTATTGCTAAGGCTGTTACAATGTTCCAAGTGGAACAGCTCAACCAGCTCAAATATTTAGTTAAGGATTTGCCGAGAAAATATCAAGACAAGGCTTTGAAATTGCTTTTAGCTGCACTGATAAAATATTCTATCTATTCGTGGCTGTATAACTGGATATATGAGAAAATTGTAGGCAGAAAGCCGGCGTTTAGCCCTATTGACATAGCTTTTGATATAGGTGGAAATATCTCATCGGCTGCCAAGGGCGATATGAAAGCAAGCGAAGCTGTAAGCGGCTCTATAATCAGAGTGACAGAGGAGCTTCCTTTTGCAGCCGCACCCCTTGCCGTTCTTGGATTTTCGGACAATGCCGGCAGGCTACCTATTGGCGGTGCGCTTCCTGATTTAGAAAATGTGCTTACGGTGCTAAATAAAAATGTAGCGATTGAAAAACGGATTGAAACATTGAAGAGGGAAATTGCTAAGCCTTTTTATTATCTTATGTTTCCCTTTGGCGGTGGACAGGTTAAGAAAGCAATTGAGGGCGGCGGACTTATGGCAAAAAATGACGGCGTAAGCTATCGAACAGAAAGCGACGGCAGCAAGCGTGTGCAATTTGTTACAGATACATCAAATCCTCTTAAATGGGCACAGGCGGCGACTTTTGGAAAATGGTCAACAAGTGAGGCGAGGGGCTATATTGAAAATGGTCAAAAACCGCTTAATAAAATGCAAACACAGGTCTTTGAGTATTTGCGTGGTAATGTGGTTAGACCAAAAGAGGCTTATGCAAGGGCAGCGGCAATTAAAACTGAGGTAGATACAAATAAAAATGGGTCATTTACACAGGAAGAGGTTAAAGCGTGGCTGAATGGTAAAGACGGCTTAACGCAGAATGATAGAGCGCAGCTTTTTGACACTATGTGTCCAGGGGCAAAGGTTAATCCATATAGGACGTAAGAAAATAGCCCACTGGTGCATATTGGCTCGCTTCCATGCCGAGTGCAAAAAACTTTACTTAAATAAATGAAAATGAGATGATTTCATCTCTTGCAATTTATAAATCAGTATGCTATAATATTTTAAGACCAAAAGGATAACAATACTGCTTTGGAGTATCTGATAATACTCTCTAAGTTATTTAACTTACAAATAACTTACAAATCAAGCTATTTGTGGCTATTTAACTGGGTTATCTTGTTATTCGCACCAATTTTGGGGGCGTAGCTCAGCTGGTCAGAGCGCACGGTTCACATCCGTGAGGTCGTGGGTTCGAGCCCCTCCGTCCCCACCAAAAAAGGTTTACTTTCTGTTTTAAGATAAGTAAGCTTTTTTTATTTTATAAATTATTTACCCCCGTACAAATCCCCGTATAAAGGCTTGTCCTCATATGGGCAAACATCAGTAGAAGTTTTTGTACCTTGTGGCAATCCTTGTAATAGAGATTGCAACTGTGGCGGTGAGGGGTAGGAATTGGTTATGTGGTGTAGAAATTGATGTGAGGGATAGAAAATGGTTATGTGGCGCAACAATTGTCGATAAGCCAAAGAAAATTTCAAAAAAAATTGCCAAAGCTTAAAGCACAGCTATCTTGTATCATAGGCAGATAGAATATTTAATTGCGCCCAAGCTGTTTTTGTTATATAATCATCTATGACTACAATTTAAAATAGAGAATAAGACAATGAAAATAATTTAACCTTTTTTGCGGCGATTGATAAAAAAGAATGGTGGAAATAAAAATGTACAAGGGTAAAATCGATAAAAAATTTAATATACCGCTGATAATCGGTGGAGTTTTTACCATACTGCGCCTATTGCTGTCAATGGGGCTTATGGTCTACTTTGTCCCAGACAGCGGTTACGATGATATTATGCAGATAACCAAGGCGCTTGCCATCTCAAGCGGACAATGGCTGGGGGAGTACGGCAGTATGACCCTTGTAAAGGGAGTGGGATTTCCCCTTATTACGGCGCTTTTTCATACCCTCCACATACCATATATTTTAGGGTATCAAGCTCTTTACTGTGGGGCTTGCTTGATGTTCGCAAAGGCTATCTCACCTTTAATAAAAAACAAATATTTAGTGCTTTTGGCATATTTGATGGTGCTTTTTAACCCCATAGCATTTTCAAATGCAATCACACGGTATTATCGTGATATCGCTTACTATTCAGTGGCGTTTTTATCCATAAGCGCCTGCCTGTGTATGCTCACCCACGTCAAAAAGAAGTGGTGCTTTTTCCTTTCCGGCATCTGCCTTTGTTTAGCGGCGACAGTGCGTGAGGACAGTCAGTGGCTATATATTTATTGTATAGCCTGTTTTGCTTTTGCCATAGTCTTTGAGGTGATAGACAAAAAAATTACAATTAAAGATATGGCGGTAAAATCAGTGGCTGTCTTGGTGGGATTTGCCGCCTTGGCACTGCCTATATGCACGGCGAATTACCTTAATTATTCCACCTTTACCTTAGATGAGTACAACAGCGGAGCATATGCAAAGGCATATGGCGCCCTGAGCAGATTTGACCGAGGCAGGGAGGATTCCCGCACCACCATATGCTATGAGGAGCGTATGGCTCTGTATGAAAACAGCCCGACTTTCAATAAATTATACCCGTATTTAGACCACGAGGACGCTCACTTCAAGCAGTGGAAAGAAATTCAAGGGGATTATCGCACAGGGTATTTCAGCTTTGTGCTCCGTGATGCCGCCTGGTTAAGCGAGGGGTTTAAAAACGGAGCCCAGTCAAAAGAATACTTTAACCGCCTTTCGCAGGAGGTCAATGCCTATGGGGACTCCTTGAAGGGGACGGGAAGACATAGAAACGGAATGACGGCGAGGCTGTACTCAAAGGATATTCCCAAGGTTATATCCGCCACGGCAAAAGGGATAGCTCTCACGGCAAAATATAACGCAGTGAGCTGCATACCAATTCAAGCTCAGGCGGACGATAAATATCTAAAGGTTTTTGAGGAATACACAGGGAGCGTTTGCGCTGCCGACAGATATATGCCCGACGGCAGCACGGTGGAAAACTATCATCTCACAGGCGCAAATAGGTGGGCGCAGAGGTTTATGAGGGTGATAATTATAGGGTACAGGATAATCACCCCAATACTTTTGGCTGCGGCTGTGATATTGTGGACAGCACAGGGTTACCGCTGTTTGAAAAACAGAAAACTCACAGTGAAGTGGGTGGCGTCAAGCAGTTTGTTATGCGCCTTTTTGTTAAGGTGCGCAATGATAGGCTTTGTAAATGCCACTATGTTTTCGGCAATTGACAATCCGGCGTACCAAGCGGCAAGTTACGGGGTGATGATAGGGTTTATAGCTCTTCAATTTGCCCTGTGGATAGATGAAATAATCAAGGCGAAATCTTCAAAACAATAAAATATTATATAAAGTAAAAACCAAGGCAAGAGAGAAAAAGGAGGATTTTTCTTCTGATGCCTTGGTTTTGTTTTGCCATATAAATTTTGTAAAAAAGTTTAATTTGCCTTGTAAGTTTTGCCAAAAAGTCTACTTTGCCTTGTAAGTTTTGCAAAAAATCTACTTTGCCATACAAGTTTTGAAAATAAAATTACTTTGCAAATCTTTCAAGCAAGCCCTGTTTGCCGATAATATATGCCACAATTGCGGTAATTATTATTTCAGGCAGGAGGTAAGAGCCGTTGTACATCAAGCTGTAAAGGAGGTATAAGGGGGTTCCGTTGCCCATAGAGGCGAAGATGCTGTTGCCAAGAGTAAATCCCTCTTGTGTGAAAAACCATTCTGCATAGCTTCCGAAAAGTAAAAATCCTGACAGAAAATGGCTGAGAAATCTCAAAGAAATGGCGAGGATACTGCCAAGGCACAGCTCTTTTGCGGGGTTTTTAAACTTGCCCTTAAAAGCACCGCCGAAGCCCAAGACCAAGAAAGCTATAACGTAGTCCAGCAAAAGCACGGCGACAGTGGTTTTGGCATCAGCACCGGCTATGCCACGCAAATCGCTCATAATTTGAATGAGTGAGAAAGCGGCGGCGGACATAAAGCCCCATTTGAAACCGTAAAGGTAGGACACAATGATAATTGGCAGCATACTGCAAATTGTGATTGAGCCGCCATTAGGCCACAGTCCGTTGAATTTTGGAAAGACGGAAAGGATACTTGCCAGTGCCACCATCATTGCGCTGGTGACTAAGATTTTGGTTCTGTTTTGGGTCTGCATAATAAAAACTCCTCTTTGTTTGTCTGCACTGCTTAAATCACGCTGTTTTAAATTTGCACAGCAGTATATATTAAGCGGTACAGCGATAAATTTATACACATAAAAACAAAAGCTTTGCACACAGAAATCTGATTGCAAAGCGAGGAATCATATTTACAAAAAAAGCCCTCACAAAGTTTGTGAGGGCGTACATTGTGATATGTAAAACTCCCTCCGTCGGCATTATCCGAATCAGGTTAAGGGTTTAAACCGTAAGGTTAATCTCAGCTAAAAGCTCCCCTGTTTTTATGTTCGATTTATGATATCATCTAAAGGGCGTTTTGTCAAGAGTGTCTTATGTAAAATATACAAGTTTTAGAGATAAATTTGGTCATAACCACATAGTTTGACGAGAAAAGAATAAACCCTGTGACTGAAAAAGTACTTACAAAGGCTTTGCCTGAGCCTTTAAAGCCTGCTTAATCTGCTTTTTATTATACTCGCACAGATTTGACAGGACACACTTTTCGCATTAGGTTTTTCTTGCGCTTACAAAGGCTTTGCCTGAGCCTTTAAAGCTTGCTTAATCTGCTTTTTATTATACTCGCACAGATTTGACAGGACACATTTTTCGCAGTAGGTTTTTCTTGCGCTTACAAAGGCTTTGCCTGAGCCTTTAAAGCCTGCTTAATCTGCTTTTTATTATACTCGCACAGATTTGACAGGACA
>JAVVVT010000059.1:0-10021 GCA_036652515.1 Oscillospiraceae bacterium | reverse complement strand
CCTTCGTAAGCACCAACAAGAGCGTGTGCTGAAAGAACGTTAGGAAGGTTGTAGTGAGTCTGAGCTGCAAGTCTCTGGCATTCTGCTCTCATCTCATCGTTGTAGATGATTGAGTAAGCGCCAACAAGACCGGCAAGGTTAAATGTCTTTGTGCAAGCGTACATAGCAGCTACGTTGTCATGTGCAAGTTTGGAAACTGACTGTGTAGGTGTATGTGGTTTGTCGCCAACGATAAAGTCTGACCAGATTTCGTCTGCGCAGATATGAACGCCGAGTTTAACCATCAATTCAACGAAAGCCTGGATTTCTTCTTTGTCCCATACACGACCTGTTGGGTTATGAGGGTTACAGAAGATAGCAACTTTGATTTTGTTCTCAACGATTTTTGCTTCCATGTCAGCAAAGTCCATTCTGTATGTGCCTTCAGCGTCCTGTTTCAACTCAGAAAGGATTATTTTACGGCCTGTTGCATTAACAGTTGATGTAAAACCAACGTATGTTGGGCTATGAAGAAGAACTGGTTCGCCCTCTTCTGTGTATGTACGGATAACGTTAGCAACACCACCAAGAACTGAGTTCTCGTATGAGATGTACTTCATGTCGCCGATGTCTACGTTGTTGCGGCGTTTCTGCCAGCCCATAATAGCTTTATGGAAACCTGTTGCTTCAAGGTTGTAATAACCCATTGAAGGGGAAGCTGCCAAACGAGCCTGGATAGCTGCGATAACTGATGGAGCTGTTGGGAAGTCCATGTCGGCAACCCACATTGGAATGTGTGAAAAGCCAGGAAGAACTTCTGCGCCTGGAATTGGAATTCTCTCCCATTTTGTTGAATCTAAGCCTGTACGGTTTGTAACTGTGGTGAAGTCAAATTTTTCTGCAAATTTTGAATATGCCATGGTTGTGTACCACCCTTTCGTAAATCAGGCGGAATGGTTTACCCGCCTCTATGGTTTAAATTATACTACACTATTTTAAAATGTTAAATAGTCTAAGGCGGAAATCTCTGTTTTGCTTAAAATGTGTCAAGCATTTTTATGCAACATTGTGTATTGCAATTTTTTAATTTATATATATTTCACATAATATATTCTAAAATTTGGACAATATGTTAAAAACAAAACAATCAGTAATTTAGGGTACAATACAGTTATTTGATAATTCCATAAAAATTTTAAGAGAAAAAATGATATATTTTCAATATTAAAAAATATATTTCATAAAAACGTAAAATATATTTATCACAATCCCTTGGGCGCAGGACAGGTGAGCTTGGCTAAAGGACATAAAAATAAAAATGCCTTCAAAAAAAATGAGGGCATTTTTATCAAAATATTAAGTAAATGTGTAGTTAGATATTAAAATTGGTCAAAATAGTCGCCGATAAATCCGCCGGCAATTTTTGCGCCCACAGGAAGAGAGGCGATTTGCAGCTCTTCTTGTCGGGTGTGAGAGCCCTTGCCTTGACAAAGACCCAGGCAGACCGCCGGCACGCCCAGTGAGAGCGGGATATTGCAGTCGGTGCTACTGGCGGAGACTTGGCAGGGAATATCGGTAAAATGTCCGCTTATCTCCTTGCTGCGGTCGGTCAATTTTGATAGGGCGCTTGGGTCAACCTCACCTTTGCAGGGGCGTTTGCCTAAAACTTCCACCTCTAAATCAATTCCCATATTTCTATATCCCTCGCAGACGCTGAAAAAGAATTTCTCCATTATGGCAAGACTGCGCAGGTCATCTGAGCGGTATTCGTACAGCATTGAGGCGTTTTGTGCTATGGTGTTCACGCTGGTGCCACCCTCGATGGTCCCCACATTATAGGTGGTTTTGCCAAAGGAGGGGACTTTCATTGAATAAAGGGTGTTTATAAGGGAGGACAGGAGGGCGATGGCGTTTCTGTTGCCGAAATTGCCAAAGCTGTGACCGCCCTCGGTTTGGATATTCACACGGTAGCGGTGGCTGCCCACGGCGTCATTGCAGACAAAACCGAAGGTGCCGTCAAAGGAGATGAGCTCTTTAATCCGCCCTTGGTAATCCTCCATAATCTGCCTTGAACCCTTTAGGTTACCCAGCCCCTCCTCGCCACTGTCCGCCACAATGAGCAGACCTTTTTTAGGGGATAGATTATTTGTAAGTATATATTTTGCAATGAGTAAAAGTCCGGTCAAGTTGGCGGTGTCATCACAGATACCGGGGCAGAAAATCTTGCCGTCCTCAAGCTTGAGAGGAAGAGGGGTCTCGTCGGGAAAAACCACGTCAGTGTG
The DNA here is from genome assembly GCA_036652515.1 of Oscillospiraceae bacterium. Taxonomy (GTDB): domain Bacteria; phylum Bacillota; class Clostridia; order Oscillospirales; family Ruminococcaceae; genus RGIG3102. Next base: position 7,760 of record JAVVVT010000059.1, on the reverse strand, counting down.
AGCCATAAACACCGTGATTTCCTGGCAATTTTCACAGTTCAAAGGCAAAACCACGTTGAGAGCCTTGTCGATATAGCTCTGTGTTCCACCGTAGGAGTCAAAAAAGTTTTTCACCCAAAGCGCACGCTTTTCCTCCTTGTTGGAGGGAGCCGGAATTTGAGCCAGTTCCATAGTGATGTCAAGATGATATTTTTCGTTTGCGGACAAAAAACGCTCTAATTTTTCACTTAAAAAAACAGACATAACAATACCCCTTTCAATAATTAAAATCTTTTTATCATTGTAACACAAAAATAGGGGATTGTGTACAGCTGTTGCAAAAAAATAATTGATGTAGTATATTATAATTATTAATAAGGAGGAATGGATATGAGTGTTCAATTAAAGCGACCGGAGCAGGGAATGAAAGAGCAGTTTGAAATATTTATCAACCAGTGGGAGCAAAGGATTATCCCCTCTTCTTTAGAAAATGGCAAGCAGAGCTTTGAAGAGCTGTTGGTTCATCTTTACACTATGGAGAATGACCCTCCAAGACTTTTGGTGCCCTCGACTATGTTTTTCTTGGTGGAGGACACGGGCAAAATCTTGGGTGCTATTGATATAAGACATTTCTTAAATGAGGGTTTGCTTAAATATGGCGGACACATAGCCTATGGAGTTGCACCGGACAGCCGTGGACAGGGCTATGCAAAGCTTATGGTGGATATGTCAAAAGATTATATAAAGAGCCTTGGCATAGACCGGGTGCTCATATGCTGTGATAAGGAAAATTTGGCAAGCGCAAAGACCATAATTTCCTGTGGGGGAATATTGGAGAGCGAAGTTCCTCGGCGTGAGGCGGACAAAGAATTTGTGGGACAAAGGTACTGGGTGAAGATTTAACAGGCGAATTTATATATGCCGATTTTGAGTTTTATAGAGATAATCAGGGGAAATTCAAAGGCTAAAATCGTCACATTATAATGAATTATATATAATAGACTGTGGCGACACAGTTTTGTGCAAAATTTATGAGGATATAACCGGCGGTGATTGATTGTTTAAACCGTGGGTTATATTTTTGTATGCGGAATTTTTCCTTTACAGGCAGTACCTATATATGATATTATAATCTAATAATACAGCTTGGGCTTTAGGAGGAATTATGGAGAGCGGTTTAAAAAAACGGTACGGCTTTTGGACGGCAGTCGCTATGGTGGTGGGGATAGTTATAGGCAGCGGAGTGTTTTTCAAGGCTGAAAAAGTGCTCACAGCCACCGGCGGAGATATGAAACTTGGGATTATCGCCTGGGGTATCGGCGGAGCAATAATGGTTGCCTGTGCTTATGCTTTTGCCCTTTTGGCAGCAAAGTATGAGAAGGTCAACGGGATTGTGGATTATGCGGAGGCGGCTTTCGGGCAGACCTACGGCTATATGGTGGGCTGGTTTATGACCACTATATACTACCCCTCTTTAACAGGTATCTTGGCTTGGGTATCCGCCAGATACACCTCGGTTTTGCTGGGATTTCAAGACCCTATCACAGGCACGGAAACCTATGTTATAGCGGCGGTTTACCTTGTGGGAGCATATGCTCTAAATGCGCTTTCACCTGTGCTCTCGGGCAAATTTCAGGTGTCTACAACGGCGATAAAATTAGTTCCTTTGGCGCTTGTGTCTATTGTGGGATTTGTGGGCGGACTGTGGAACGGTCAACTTTTGCAAAACTTTGCACCCACGGTGAGTGCCATAGCAGTGACGAAAAATCCCCTCCTCACCAGCGTGGTGGCGACGGCTTTCGCCTATGAGGGCTGGATAATCGCAACGAGTATCAACAGTGAAATCAAAGATTCCAAAAAGAACCTGCCTAAGGCGCTGCTTTTTGGAACAATTGCAATCGTGATAATTTATATAGCTTATTTTGTGGGAATTTCAGGGGCTATGCCCACCTCGGAATTTATGGCTGGGGGCGAGGGCGCAGTTAAGATTGCCTTCACAAAGCTTTTGGGTCAGATAGGTGGCAGCGGTCTGTTCGTATTCGTGGTAATCTCCTGTTTAGGCACATTAAATGGGCTGATGCTGGGCTGTACAAGGGGGATTTACGCCCTTGCCGCCCGTGACATGGGACCAAAACCTCAGATGTTCAAGCAGGTGGACAGTTACTCAAATATGCCTACAAACTCCGCTGTCTTAGGTCTCTCTCTTGCCTGTTTGTACCTGTTTATGTGGTACGGAAACTTTGCCGGCTGGTGGGGAATTTTCTTAGACGTGTCAGAACTGCCAATCGTCACAATGTACGCTTTGTACATTCCGATTTTCTTGTGGATGATGAAGAGCATGACGGAGCTGGGCGCAGTCAAAAGATATATTGCACCGGCACTTGCCATAGCAGGCTCGGTGTTTATGATTATCGCCGCATTTATCAGCCACGGAATTGGCGTGGTGATATATATGGGTATGTTCACTGTCATAATGGGGATAGGTCTTTTGCTCAAGGGAAAAAATAAAGCGCAGTAAATTAATAAAAGGCTCTATACAAAATGCTGGGTAAGGGACGAATAAAACCTAATAAAATAAAAAATAAAAATGCCTTTGAAGCGGTCATCAAGACTGTTTCAAGGGCATTTGCTTTTAGTATAAAGGGCAAACTTATAGGCGATAGGATAGGTGCATATAGCAGCCAATTAAGAGTATAAAACTATATATCAACGGGTGGTTTTATAAATTTAAAACACAAATAGAGCAGCCAATTTAAGATATAAAATTTTTATCTCTTAGACCGGATTTTTTAAATTATTCAAACTCTATCAAAGCGTATTCTTTTATCGCCTTAGTCACACCGCCGTGGTTGCAATCGTCGGCTATATGGGTGGCGTTTTGCTTCATATCCTCGTTGGCATTTGCCATAACAAAGCTGTGAGAGGCAGTTTTAAGCAGAGGAATATCGTTATAAAAATCCCCGAAAGCCATTGTCTCCTCTTGGGTTATCCCTAACTTTTCCTGTATGCGCTTGACCCCAACGCCCTTGTCCACAGAGATGTCCATTGTGTCAATCCACACATTCGCCGCCATATGTATGGTCAATTCTTTGCCAAATTCCTCCGCCAAAGGCAGATAGCTGTGGGAGACAATATCGCCGCCGTCCCATAAAGATAGCTTAAAAATATCGTCCTGCACATGGTATAAACTCTCCACATAGGTGACAGGGGAGTAGTGGGTTTTCATCTTTTCAATAAATGAGGGCATACTGTCCTTCGCCACATAAGTGCCATTTGCACCGCAGAGCATAGCGCCCACACCTCCGATTTTTTCAGCGAAGTTTAAAAGTCTTTCGATGATGGACTTATCCATCAAGCGGATATCGATAATCTGTGAATTTTCCACGGTGAAAGCCCCGTTGTCACAGATGAAAAATATATCCTTGGCAAGCTCGCCGAAAATGCTCTCCACTCCGGAATAGCTCCGCCCAGACGCCACGGCAAATTGTATGCCTTTGCTCTTTAGCTCCTCATACACCTCATAAAAATCAAGAGGCAACTTTTTTTCGTCGTCTAATAAAGTGCCGTCCAAATCGGTCACAATCAATTTAATCATATCATATCCCCCAAAAAAACTTTAACAGACAATACCTCACTTCAATGGCTTTAAAGCGATATATTGCCCTGTATTTCCACCTAAAAAGGTCTTTAGAAACAGTATAGCACAAGAATTGTCTTTATACAATTATGCTCAAAGAAAAAAAGCGACAGCTTTTGCAGCCGTCGCCTTTTAAAAATCAATATTTTACCACTGAACTGAGTCAAAGCTCTTGCCTACGTTTGGACCGGGTGAAGTGATTGTGCCATTGTCCACCTTGACCACCACAGCGCAGTTGAAAGGAAGTGGCTTTGCGCCCACAAGACCCTTTGCCAAATCGAACATAGGACCCTCTTTTTCTACATGTGCTGTGCCGATGACCTGATAGCCCTCAAAACGTCCCTCAGGTGTAGGAACATAAACTGTGATGGCGACAGAGCCGTTTTCAGCTATATTTTTCAGCGAGGTTTTCATAAAAACTGCTGAGATAACCAAAGTTTCCTCGTCTACAACAGCGGTGTGGTAGCAGGGTACAACGTGAGCTTTGCCCTCACCGAAAGTGGCGACATTCCAAACCTTGTTCGCCTTTAAAAAGTCCATAACTTTTGCGTTTAATTTCATATTGATTTACCTCCGTAAATTTTAAAATGTCCCAATCTGCGCCACTCGCAGACAAAGACCTGTCTTGCTGTGATTTAATATTAACATTCTTTAGATAATTAAGCAATACCGCACTTTCACTTCACCTTACTTACATAAAGGAAAGTGAAAACGCAGTATTTTGCAAAAAATTATTTAGAGGGGTCTTGTTGTATGTCTTTGTCGGTTATGTCACACCTACACAGGAAGATTTATATTGTATGTTTTAGCGTTTTTTCAACTAAAAAGTTTTCTGCTGCACGCTTTAGCGCTTTTCTACCTAAAAAGTTTTCTACTGCACGGTTTAACACTTTTTCCTACCTAAAAGGTTTTATACTGCACGGTTTTTATCGGTATTTCCTCTACCTAAGAGGCTTTTTTGTTTTTATATCCCTGGATTATCTCTTTTAAAAGCTGGAGGGCGCTCTTTAGCTGACTGCGGTAAATAAGGAGATAGAGAGCCATTCCACCCAGGCTGATTACAAATTTAAGGAGGAAGTTTCCGCTGAAAAACGTCGCCAATGCAGTGAGGAGGAAGAGGAGCAAGATTGAAGCGGAGGTGCGTTTAACGCTCACTATACTAGCGTACATTCTCTGGGCGACAAAGGTGCGGAACAAGAACATCACCACGCTTGCCATTGCGATTGAAAGACAGATGCCATACAACCCCATAGAGGGGGCCAAAACCAAGCACAGCCCCACGTTGACCACCACGGATAATGCAATGCCCAAGGTGTCGAAAATCGGTTTTCGGGCAATTGAAATGCCATACACGGTGGTCTCGCTGATTATGGCGAAAACAGGCACCAACAGCATAATGGGGAATACCTTTATCCCCTCCTTGTAAGCTGGGCCCAAAACCCAAAATATAATATCCTCGAAAGCCAAAATCAGACAAAAAAATTCCACTATCAAAAATGTGAGATAATCGTGTACCTGCTTTATCTTCTCTTGCTCGGTACGGTAGTTTGCGTAGATGAAAGCCGACCAAAACGTGGCAAAACCGGCTTGAATAATCGCCACCACGTTGCTCAAAAGGCTTACCATACTAAAGACCCCAGCCTGTCCGTTGCCTAAGGTTTTTGAGATGTAGACCTTTGAAAAAAGGCTGTTCAGCCAAAGCATAACAGCGGTGGGGGCGAGGGCGAGACCGTAGGGGAGGAGCTGGGCGTTCGCCTTTGAAAATAAAACAGAGGGGGAGAAACTCACCCGTGAACGGTTTCCAAACAGGAAAGTAAAGCTGAAAATCGCCATACCAATCAGCGTCCAAAGCACTAAATTTTTAAACGTGGGATTGAAAAATATTGCGATGAGATAAAACATTTTAGAAAAAAATTGCATAAGGACACTCTCTAAGGTATAGAGCTTTATATTGCCGTCCATACGATAGAGAATATTTATATATCTGCCTATCATAGCCATAAATGCGTTTAAAAACAGGAGGGCGAGATAGATGTTGTCCAAGGGGGAGGTAAAGAATATGGAGAGTATCTGCTGTGGAAAAAACACACAGCTCACAATGCCGGTGATGAGCATAATTAATGAAGAGAGCCCAAAACAAGCCCCGAAAAGGCTGTTTTTGTCCAATGGTTGTGGCACTTCATTGAAAAAACGGATAAAAGAGTTGTCAAGACCCAGTATGCAGATGTTCATAATCAAGGTGGAGGTGGAGATAAAAATGTCCACGGGACCGTAGACAGCAGGATCCACAAACCACGCCACCAAAAGCAGCGACAGCCCATAGATGATAAAATTTATCCAGGTGGCGATAGAGTATTTAAATATTGAAGTCAAAAGACTTTTGGGGGAGAGGGAACTTTTTTTATCTTCCATAATTTATCCTATCTTTTTACAGGCGAATATTCTATCTATATATACTTTTTTATCTTGTCTGAATATTCTTTTGCCTGTGCTTTTGAAACACGGGTGTTTTTTATATGCCCGTAAATTCGCCCTGCCCAGGAGGAGAGGGGACCGAAAATTTTCAGCTTTGCAGGGTCTAAACCGATGGCGTACATACCGTGCAAACCTATGAGGGAGACACATTTCAGCCAGCTGAAAGAGGGCTTAAAATGCTCAAAAGGTTTCCGCTTATCGGATTTGTCTAAGAGCACATCTTCTAACACGTCGGATATCCTTATGTAGCTGGGCTGGTGGGTAAAATCGTAATGGCGGAGCATCAACGCCTCATCAATGGGGAATTTCGGGTTTTTTATTTCAAATGCCTTTGCAAATTCATCATAGGAGGTGAGACTGTGGCAATCCTTGTAAATCACGGGGTCATATTCCCACTCTATGGGGTAAGGGCGAAGGACAAAACAGCTCTTGTGAGCAAAATAAATTTCGGCGATAGAGGTGGACATCCAGGTGAAAATAGTATCGGAGGCGGATATCCACTGCTTGACGGAATACTCGCTGATAAGGTGAAAGTTTTTGTGCTTCTTTGCCATTTCTTCCAAAATGGGGCTGTTCCACTCGCTGGGGTGACGGCGGTAAACGAACTCAATATTTTCCCCTTGAGGGGTGTTTAAGTATTCATCTACCCAGGACAGGGTGGTGTTCATAGTCTTTTGGCTGGTGAGTTTGAAGCGCTCAAAGCCCACTCCGGCGAGATTGTTAAGCTCTGCAACCTCCTCGTCCGACATATATGCGGTGGAAAAACTGGAGATATACAGAACCAATTCCTTGTTGTTATTCAGAGAAAATTCACGGCAAAGCTCCTCTTTGCTCTTGTAGTAGCCCTGGAACTGCTTGCGCTAAAAATCCATCTGTATAGGCCCTGTGATGACGGCGTTTTCCGGGGGTACACCATACTTGACAATCCGGTCTCGAGCCTCTTGTCCCCAGCAGGTGTGGAGGGCATAGGAGGCGGACTGACCGCAGTTGAAAAACGGGCTGTTCTCCTGTTCTTCGCTGAGAACTTGCTCCCAGTGCAGGTTGACCACCTTGTTGCAAACCCCCACGTTGTTATATACAAAACTGTTCATGGTCTTGTCGTCATACATGGCGGAGGCGACTAAAACTTTCGGCTTGTTATAGGTGAAATAACTCAGCTTTTTTCTGTCTAAAAGCTGGCGAATATCCACTGAATATCCACGTTTTTCAAGCTCTGCCTTGAGGAGTGTTATGCTCTCGTATTCACGCACAACGTGCTCATAAAGAATTAAAAAATCAAGTGCCATATCATACCTGTTACCTTTCAAAAAGCATCTTTGTAAACCGTGGCATACCCCTGACCACGTCTAAGTGAAACCCGTCATAAAACTCATCGGAAGAAAAGGGGTTTTCCTCATTGTACTCATAGTTTAAAACGGTGGTATAGTCTTTTATTTCATTGATGAAATAGAGTATGTCCTCACCTATTCCCAAAGGTTCAATCACTAAATCTTTGAGAGAATTATCCATAGGCGGTAGGACGGTGTACAGGGTTATACCCTCCTTGGCGCACCGCTGTGCCAAAGCCATATACCTTTTTATATCCGCCTTGTCCAAAATATAATTTTCGCACACGGGGTAGATGATTTTACTGGCATATTCCTCAAGGTTTTTGCGGTAGGGTCTAAGG
>JAVVVT010000058.1:0-10032 GCA_036652515.1 Oscillospiraceae bacterium | reverse complement strand
GGGGGTAGGCAGTTTATATTTTGTTTTATCTCCGGTAAGCGCCGCCTTTGACACCGCCGGACCGCCGGGATAACCAAGACCCAGTGTACGGCTGACCTTGTCAAAAGCTTCCCCTGCCGCATCGTCAATAGTCTTGCCTATCACCGTGAATTTTGTGTAGTCCTCCACCGCCACAATATGGCTGTGTCCACCTGAGGCAACAAGGCACAAAAAAGGCGGTTTAAGCTGTGGGTGGGTTAAGTACAGGGCGGCGATATGTCCTCGGATATGATGCACCGGCACAAGTGGCTTTTGGGCGGAAAACGCCAGCCCCTTGGCAAAATTGACCCCCACCAAAAGCGCTCCTATAAGCCCCGGGGCAAAGGTACACGCCACCCCATCTATATCTGCCACCGTGAGGTTTGCCTCATCAAAACATTTTTGCACCACCTCACTTATGGCATCAATATGCCTGCGAGAGGCGATTTCAGGCACTACACCGCCGTAAAGCCCGTGCTCCTGCGCCTGTGAATAGATTATATTTGAAATTATCTTTCTTCCATCAAGGACTATTGATGCGGCTGTTTCATCACAGCTGCTTTCTATACCTAATACTAACATTATTTTTCCCTTTTAATATATTTTTAACTTTTGCTCACTTGCCGATGATTTGAAATCGCCTACAAGTCTTTGCCGTGCTTGTTATATTCCATAACGACGGCATCATCGCTGGGGGTGGAGTAAAAACCTTTTCTCACCCCTAAACTTGCAAATCCAAGCTTTTTATAGAGCCTTATCGCCTCTTCGTTCTGACTTCTCACCTCTAAAACCACCGTGTTCACCGGGAGCTTTGCCATAGTGTCCTTTAAAAGGGCGCTTGCCAACCCTCGATTTCTTGCGATTGGGTGGGTACACAGAAAGAGCAGCTCCGCATCGTCCGCCACAAGGTAGGAGCAAAATGCCAAGGCACGCCCATAGCGCATAGCCACAAAGCTTTGGGTGCTGTTGTTGGCGATATCGCTTATCAGCCCTTTCATACTCCAGCCGTCCAAAACTTGAAAGTGCATCTCGCTCACATCTTCTATATGCTTAATTCCAAACGGTTCAATTGTGATATCATTGATATTGTCATTTTCAAATGGCTCAATTGTAACATTATTCATACTATTACCCCTTTGAGATATACCGATTTTCCATTTTATCTATACGGGAAAACTATTGCATATTCCCTGTTATCCCTTTGCAATATACCAGTTTTCCCCTGAATTTACATCTGCTTTAAGTGGCACTGAAAGCTCTGCGGCATTTTGCATCTCCTGTGAGAGGATTTGTGCCGCCCTTTGCGCCTCCTCCACAGGTGCCTCCACTATCAACTCATCGTGTACCTGCAAAATCAGCCTCGCTTTCATATTTTCCGCCTTTAGACGGCTGTACACCCTCACCATTGCGATTTTTATTATATCGGCGCTGGTGCCTTGAATTGGCGTATTCATCGCCATTCTCGCCCCTAAGCTCTGAATATTCTTGTTGGAATTGTTCATCTCAGGCAGAAGCCTCTTGCGGTTGTACATGGTGGCAACGTAGCCGTTATCCTTGGCAAATTGGGTTATATCTTTCATATAAGTGCGCACACCGCTGAAATTTTCCAGGTATTCTTTTATGAAATTGTCCGCCTCTTTCACGGACATTCCCGTGTCTTTTGCCAAACTGAAAGCGCCTATGCCGTAAACTATGCCGAAGTTCACCGCCTTTGCCCTGCTTCTAAGCTGTGGTGTCACCATTTCAATTGGGATTTTCAGCACTTGAGAAGCCGTCTTGGCGTGGATATCCTGATTGTGGATAAACGCCTCCTGCATAACTTTATCGCCGCTTATATGCGCCAAAATTCTAAGCTCAATTTGAGAATAGTCGGCGTCTAAGAGGACACAGCCCTCTTTTGCCACAAAAAACTTTCGCAGCTCTTGACCTAATTTTGTGCGCACAGGGATATTCTGCAAGTTTGGCTCGCCGGAAGAAATTCTACCCGTCCTTGTCTCGGTTTGATTAAAGGTGGAATGTATCCGCCCGTCATCTTTTATCTTGTCAAGCATACCCTCCACATAGGTGGAATTGAGCTTTTGATATGTTCTGTAATTTAAAATCACATCTATCACCGGGTGGTATTTGCGCAAGCCCTCCAAGGTCTCTGCGTTGGTGGAATACCCGGATTTTGTCTTTTTGCCCGTGGGTAATTGTAGAGTCTCAAAAAGCGCAGAACCCAGCTGCTTTGGGCTGTTAAGGTTGAACTCAAAGCCCACCATATCATAGACACTCTGCAAATCCTTGCCTAGTTGCTCCTTGAGAGTTGCCCCAAAGTCCACTATTCCCTGCCTGTCCACGGCAAAGCCTATATGCTCCATGCTCGCCAGCACCTTTGCCAGTGGCATCTCAATGTCAAAAAGTAGTTGCTGTTGGTTTTCTTTTTCGATTTGAGCTTTCAGCACCTGATAAACCCCCTGTGCATAAGGGGCAAAATTGTCCTCACACTCAAAGGCTTTTGGGGTGTTTGTCGCCGAGGAAATTCTATCAAAGTCATAGCTGACAGCGGAGGGGTTTGCGATATAGGAGGCAAGCTTCATACAGAAACTTACATTTTCTATTTCTATGTCATTTTCAAAGCCGAACTCATACAGCTCTTTTATATCGTAGGCGATTTTCTCTTTGGCTTTATCAGCCAAAAAAGCCTTTAAAAGTGGGCTGTCTTTTTCACAGCTCTGCACTTTTTTATCCCATAGAATTATAAATTTTCCGCCGTTTTGATATATTATCGCCTGCTCAAAATCACCGTCAAAAGCTTTTATCTCATTTGTGTCAAGGTTTGTTTTTACATCTTCAAAGCCAATCTGCGCCCCTGTGTCTCCGCAAAGCCTTTCAGCCATTGAGAACATCTCAAGCTTTTTCAGCGCTTTTTCCGCTTTAGGCAAGTTGCCGCTTGATTTTATACAACTTTTTATCTGGGTGTCAATGGGAACTTCCGTGTAGATTGTGCCTAATTTTTTTGATAGATAAGCCATATCTTCATCAGCTATGAGTTTTTCTCTCACGGATTTTTTAATCCTATCATCTGATATATTTTTATAAATCTCCTCAAGGGTGCCAAACTCTTGTAAAAGAGCCACGGCGGTTTTTTCTCCCACCCCTTTGACCCCGGGAATATTGTCTGAAGCGTCCCCCATAAGTGCCTTTAAATCTATGAGCTGTGAAGTTTTAAGGGAATATTTTTCTTCCACCGCACCCTCGTCCATAACCGTGCTCTGCCCCTTGCCAAACTGGGTGGTGGTCAGGACAATCTTGACCTTTTCGTCGGTCAACTGGAGGGAGTCTCTGTCCCCTGTGGCGATAAAGCACTCATCGCCCGCCCTTGTGCAAGCCTTGGCAAAGGTGCCTAAAATATCGTCTGCCTCGTACCCCTCACAGGTGACTATATTGTATCCCAAATCTGCCAAAAGCTCCTTTAACACAGGCATCTGCTGTGCCAATTCTTCAGGCATACCCTTTCTTGTGCCCTTGTACTGGGGATACATCTCGTGGCGAAAGGTCTTGGCTTTTAAATCAAAAGCTATGGCGGTGGCATCGGGTTTTAAATCCTGCTCCAATTTTTGCAGAATATTCAAAAAGCCGTATATGCCATTTGTGTACTGTCCATCTTTAGTGGTGAGCAGCTTTATGCCGTAAAATGCACGGTTTAAAATGCTGTTTCCGTCTAACGCAAGTAGCCTCATATAAATCTCCTTATATATAATTATTGTAATAAACATAATATCAGTTAATTTAGTATACCACAATTCCGTAATTTATGGTATAATTTATCAGTTAAATTTAATTAAATTGGTGGTAAAATGATTATAAATGGTTTAAAAATCGAAAATAAAGCAGTGCTCGCCCCTATGGCTGGCTTTTGCGATATAGTTATGCGCAAGGTGGCGGACGAGTGTGGCGCTGGCTTTACCGTGAGCGAGATGGTCTCCGCCCGTGCCCTGTGTTACGGAGACAAAAAGAGCGCACAATTAATGGCGTCTTATGAGCATAAATCCCCCTTTGGCATACAGCTTTTCGGCTTTGAGCCGGAGGATTTTGCCCGTGCCACAAAGCTGATACTACCTTATAAACCCGATTTTATCGATATAAATATGGGCTGTCCCGCCCCAAAAATAACTTCCAACGGGGCTGGCAGTGCCCTGATGAAAAACCCACAGTTAGCTCAAGAAATAGCCAAAGCCGTGGTGGATAACTCAAACGGCGTGCCTGTAAGCGTAAAACTCCGCAAGGGCTGGGACGAAAACAATCTCACCGCTGTGGAGATAAGCCGCCGCTGTGAGCAGGTGGGGGTGAGCTTTTTGAGCTTGCACGCACGCACCAAGGAGCAGATGTACACTCCGGGCATAGACTTGGACGTGATAAAAACCGTCAAGAGCGCCGTGGGTATCCCTGTGTTTGGCAACGGGGACATCACCTGTGTAGAGGACGCAATAAAAATGCTTGACTACACCCATTGCGACGGGGTTATGGTGGGCAGAGAGGCTTTGAGCCGACCTTGGATTTTTACCCAACTCGCCGCTGCACTAAAAGGTGAGCCCGTGGGGGAGGAGCCCGGTATAGAAGAGCGTATGGAGCTGCTTTTGTGGCATATAGAAAAATTGTGCGCCGTGAACGGCGAAGTTTTGGGAATGAAAAAAGCCAGAGGGCAAAGCGCCCTTTATATGAAAGGGCTGCGTGGGGCGGCACATCTGCGCTTTCTCACAAACAGCCTAAGCGTGTTTGAAGATGCCAAGAATTTGGTAAATGAAGTGCTGAAAGAAAACGGCTGAAATAGTCTATACCCCTTTTACCGATTAAACTATCTCTTCGCCTTTAAACCCAAAACCTCATTGTCTACCCCTTTCGCCCATAAAATATCAAATAAATCACAGATTAAAAGGAGAAGTTATGTATAATTTTAGCGCCTTGCTCTCAAGGATAAAATATATTCCACGGTGGAGCCTTATGCGCCAAAACGCCAAAGAGGACGTGGCACAGCACACCTGTCAGGTGATGTTTATCGCCCACACCCTGTGCGCCTTGGCAAAAGAGACCTTTAAAAAAGATGTAAATGCTGAAAAACTCCTTCTGTGCGCTCTGTACCACGACGTGAGTGAAATCCTCACAGGGGATATGCCAACGCCTGTAAAATACAAAGACCAGGTGCTGAAAAACGCCTACAAATCTTTGGAGGAGCACGCAAACCAGCGCCTGTTAGAGACCGCCCACCCTGATGTTAAAAAACAGGTTTTGCCCTATATGGACGGGGATATTTTAACTGATTATGAGAAAAAACTGCTGAAAGGAGCAGACCGTCTTTCAGCTTTAATCAAGTGTATTGAAGAACTCCACGGGGGCAATTTAGAGTTTAAAACCGCCTATGACGCCATCTATCTCTCCTTGGTGGAGATGGATTTAGAGGAAGTAAACTTTTTTATGGAAAATATGCTGTCAAGCTATGGGCTTTCCCTTGATGAACTGGCTAAAATTTAGGAGATTATTTTGGAAAAACTAAAAAACATAAACGTCTATCAAAAAGCATTTTTACTAGGGCTTTTCACCGCTTTTTGCATTTTTCTCCCCTTTATGGTGGTGGACAAAGGTTTCTTTGTCTATGCGGGAGATTTTAACAGCCAGCAAATCCCTTTTTATATGTACGCCAATCAGATGGTGAAAAGTGGCGCAATGAACTGGTCCTGGGCGACGGACTTAGGCTCTTCTTTTGTGAACAGCTATTCCTTTTATCTTTTGGGCTCTCCGCTTTTTTGGCTGTCCTGCCTTTTTCCCTACAAGGCGGTACCCTACATTTTGCCCTATCTTTTAATGCTTAAATTCGCCGTGGGCTCTCTTGGAGCTTTCGGCTATCTGCGCCGCTATGCAAAAAACGACAACTACGCTTTGCTGGGTGGACTTTTGTACACCTTTTGCGGTTTTAGCATATACAATATCTTTTTCAACCACTTTATTGAGGCGGTGGTATTCTTTCCGTTTTTGCTCTGGGCGCTGGACGAATTTGTCTATAACAAACGGCGTATGATATTTCCCCTCATAGTGGCGCTCTGCCTTTTGAACAACTACTTTTTCTTTATCGGACAGGTGGTTTTTCTCTTCATATATTTCATCTGGAAAATCATCACAAAAGAGTACGTCATCTCCTTAAAAGAGTTTGCAAATCTATCTTTTGAGGCATTTGTGGGCTGTCTTATGGGGCTTGTCCTCTTTGTACCCAGCCTTGTTTCCATCTTTGGCAACCCGAGAGTAAACAGCACTTTAAGCGATTTTGGCATATGGCTTTACTCCTCGGTTCAGCAATATTTTGCCATAGTATCCTCGGCATTTTTGCCCCCCGACCCACCGTATATCCCCTCCCTTTTCACCTCCTGCAACGTAAAGTGGACCAGTATGTCGGCTTTTATCGCCTTTGGTGGATTGTTCGGATTTTTTGTTTTTAAAAAGTATAACAACCGTTCTTCTTTTTATAAAATCTTCATCACCTGTATAATTTTTGCCCTTGTGCCAATTTTTAACAGCTTGTTTTACGCTTTTAACTCCAGCTATTACGCACGGTGGTTCTATATGCCTATGCTTATGCTGGCGGCTATGAATATGCAGAGTTTCTCCTTTGATAAAGAAAAAATTTACCACGGATTAAAGCTCACCGCTATTCTCACCGCCTGCTTTGTGGTCTTTGGTTTAACCCCAATAAAGGACGGAGAAAGCCTTTTTATCGGTCTTGCCGACGAGGTGGCAATCTACTGGCTGAACATTTTGGTGGCGTTTTTAAACCTGTATTTAGTCTGGACGGTGGTTAGCAATCATCACGGAAAACCCCGTTACACCCAAAAATTAATCAGCGGTGGGCTGAGTATGATAATGCTTTTTTCTCTGCTCCATATGGGGCTGACAAAGATGCCCCAGTGGGACGGCGACCAGCTCTATAAGCCTCAAAATTACGACGTGATAGACGCCTTGGATTTTAAGGACGAGGGCAAGGATTACCGCATTGACACCTACAATTGTTTTGATAATTTAGGTTTGTTTTTAAACAAGCCCTGTGTGCAATTTTTCAACAGCACCATAAGCCCCTCCATAATGGAATTTTATCCCTCTATCGGGGTAAAACGTGATGTCTCCTCAAAACCCCCTCAGGCATACTTTGCCCTGCGCAGTCTTTTGAGCATAAAATATTTAGTGACCCCTAACTGGGAGGTGTCAAATTTCAACGAGAACGGCAACTTGACGGGCTACACTTTCCTGTCCTCCTCCTACCCTTATACGATTTTCAAAAATGACAACTTTTTGCCTATGGGCTTTGCCTATGACAACTATGTGAGCTACGAGCAATTAGACTCTGTCCTCTCCTCAAACCGCAGCAATATACTTTTGCGCGCCATCGCCCTTGATGAAGAAGTTTTGAAAAAATACGATTTATCCCTGCCAAAACTCAGCGATGACAGGCTCCACGATTACACCTATTCCTCCACAGTGTTAGACGTTACCAAGCGCCGAAATATGTCCTCCTACTTTTTCAGCCAGACAGATGACGGCTTTCAGTGCAAAATAAATTTAAATCAAGCTAATTTAGTCTTTTTTTCAGTGCCCTATGACAAGGGCTTCACCGCCTATGTCAACGGCGAAAAATCAGAGGTGATAAAGGTGAGCTACGGTATGAGCGCCGTCTATGCCCCACAGGGGGATAACGAAATTATCTTCACCTACCGCACCCCATATCTATTTTTAGGCTATGCAATTTCAGGTTTTGGGCTGGCAATTTATCTGTTATATGTTATAATTTTAAAAAGAAGTAATAAAAGCAAAGGAAATGAAAATGGAAATTTTAAATGTTTTAGCCGGTGAGTTCAAGGTCAAGCCTTGGCAGATTGAGAGCACTGTGGCAATGTTAGACGAGGGTGCCACCATACCTTTTATCGCCCGTTACCGCAAGGAAAAAACAGGCGAATTAGACGATCAGGTCATCAGAGGCATCTACGAGCGCCTCACCTACCTGCGCAATTTAGAGGGGAGAAAAGCAGAGGTACATTCTTCAATCTCCCAGCAAGAAAAAATGACCGACGAGATAGACGCCGCCATTCAGAGAGCTGTCACCTTGAGCGAGGTGGAGGACATCTACCGCCCCTTTAAGCCCAAGAGAAAAACCCGTGCCTCTGTGGCGAAAGAAAAAGGGCTTGAGCCCTTGGCGCAGATTATTCTCGCCCAGGACAAAAACACGGTTTTGGCTAATATTCTGCCTGACTATTTAAATGAAGAAAAAGGCGTACTGACCCCCGAGGACGCATTAAAAGGGGCTATGGACATCATCGCCGAGGACGTTTCAGACAGCACACAGGTGCGCACCGTACTGAAAAGGCTCTACTACCGCACAGGTATGATAGAGGCAAAAGGGGACGAGCTAAAAGAGAGTGTTTACACCCAGTATTATAAATTTTCCCAAGAGGTGAACAAGATTGCCTCCCACCGTGTTTTGGCTATTGACCGAGGGGAAAAAGAGGGCTTTTTAAAGGTGAATGTGGCAGTTGATGCCGCTGATGCCATAGCTGAAATTGAAAAAATTTACATCAAAAATAACAGCGAGTGCGCTGATGTCATCATCGCCGCAATCACTGAGGGGTACTCAAGACTTCTCCACCCCAGCCTGTCCACAGAGGTTCGCACCACCCTCACCTCCCGTGCCACCGACGGCGCAATAAAGCTCTTTGGAGACAATCTCCGCCAGCTGCTTTTAGTGCCACCTGTCAAAGGAAAAACCTGTCTTGCCCTTGACCCCGGATATAGAACGGGCTGCAAGATGGCGGTGGTTGATGAGACCGGCAAGGTGCTCACCACAGGCGTAGTCTTCTTGACCCTTGATTTCCACGATAAGGCGCTTGCCAAAAAGACCATAAAGGGCCTCATAGAAAAATACAGCGTGGATATGATATCCATAGGCAACGGAACAGCCACAAAAGAGACTGAGATATTCGTCGCCGACTTAATAAAAGAATTGGACAGAAAAATCAGCTATATGGTGGTGAGTGAAGCGGGCGCCTCGGTGTATTCCGCCTCAAAGCTTGCCGCAGCCGAATTTCCCCAGTTTGATGTTTCCATAAGGAGCGCCGTCTCCATAGCACGTCGCCTGCAAGACCCCTTGGCGGAGCTTGTTAAAATCGACCCTAAATCCATCGGCGTGGGGCAGTATCAGCACGATATGCCAAAACAGCGCTTGGACGAGAGCTTAGACGGCGTGGTGGAATTTTGCGTCAACACCGTGGGCGTGGATTTGAACACCGCCTCCGCCCCTCTTTTAGAAAGGGTGTCAGGGCTTAACAAGTCCATAGCCAAAAATATTGTGGATTACCGTGAAGAAAACGGGCAGTTCTCCAAGAGAAACCAACTGCTTAAAGTGGCAAAATTAGGTCCTAAAGCCTATATGCTCTCCGCCGGATTTTTAAGAATACCCGGTGCCAAAGACAAGTTGGACTCCTCCTCCGTTCACCCTGAAAGCTATGACAGCGCAAAAGCTCTGCTATCGGCTGTGGGGTATAAAACCGCCGACATCGGCACTGAAAAAATAAAAAATCTTCAATCCGACGTGGACACCATAGGTATGGAAAAATTGGCGCAAAACTTGGACATAGGTTTACCTACCTTAAAAGATATTATCGCCGAGCTGATAAAGCCGGGCAGAGATATGCGTGATGAACTGCCAAAGCCACTTTTTCGCACCGACGTTTTGGATATGAAAGACCTTACCCCGGGTATGGAGCTGAAAGGCACCGTGCGCAACGTCATCGATTTTGGCGTTTTTGTGGACATCGGCGTACATCAGGACGGGCTTGTGCATCTTAGCCAAATCTGTGACAGATACATCAAACACCCCAGCGAAGAGGTCAAGGTGGGGGACGTGGTAGATGTTTGGGTCTTAAATGTGGACACGGCGAAAAAGCGAATTTCTCTCACTATGAGAAAGCCCCGTGAGTTAAAAGAGAGTAAGTAGTT
>JAVVVT010000057.1:0-10106 GCA_036652515.1 Oscillospiraceae bacterium | reverse complement strand
TCTGTTTACATTTCCAGAGTTGAATCCGCGCTATTTTGCGGGTATAATATATAAAAACGGATTGCGAGGTGAATCCGCGACGCGCGGGGTGCTATGATGAACGAAATCATGGATTTACAATTTTATAATCACATAAAAGAAATTTTGGAGCAGATGCCTATAAAGTACCCCGAGGTATTCAAATGCCAACCCTCTTACAGTGGGGTGCAGGAGCTTGCCGCCTCCTCTGTCAACCTGCGTGTAGTGGCAAAGGTGGCAGAGGTCAATGTGTATTCTGCAAGAAGATTGCTCAACCGAGAGCTTAAATTAGGTTTAGATAAGGCAAATATTGAAATTCCGTTCACACAGGTCGTTTTACACAGTGCAAAATAGATACTTTTTTTTAAAAGCGAATTATTTATAATTTTACATAAATAAAATAATCGGAGGAATAGAAATGGCTAACAAATCGGTGTATCAATCGCAAAAAACAAAAACCAAACAAAAAAACAGAAAAACCCTTCAAAAATTATTGTCGATAATGTTGACAATCGGTATATTGTTGGGCGACTTCGGAAGTATTTTGAGCTACGCCTTAGAGGGCGCAGTTGTGCCACCGACTGTGGGTGATACAATCGTGCAATCAGAGGACGTGACAACACCTCCCGACGTGGCAACACCTCCCGAGACGGCGACACCTCCCGAGACAGCGACACCTCCCGAGACGGTGACACCTCCCGAGACGGCGACACCTCCCGACGTGGCAACACCTTCCGACGTGGCAACACCTCCCGAGGCAGGGGCAAATGGTGAAAATAATGACGGGCAAAAATCCCCCGCCAACGAGGCGACAAAGATAGGCGAGGGGATAACCCCTTTCGTATCTGTAACTGAGGTATATGTGAGTGATGCAGGCGCAGGCACTAAGGACGGATTAAGCGCAGCAAACGCCGCCTCTTCACTCGCTGAAGCGTATAAAAAGCTCACCGCCGACGGCACTATCCACGTTATGGACGTTGTGCCTGTTGCAGCGGCGGATATTATCTCTGTGGACAAAAATATTACCATTATATCCGATGATAGCAATGGTGTGTTAAAGCGTTCAGAAAAAAATACAGCCCTCATCAGCATAACAGCAGGCACTGTGACCTTGAGCAATGTGAAGGTGGACGGCGGTGCAACTTATGACGGCGGAGAGGTCTTGCCCGCTAAAGTGGGGGGAGTAATTTCCGATAAGAGAGACCCCCAGCTAATCAGGATTGGCGCAGGCGGTAAACTTGTGCTTAATAGCGGTGCATTTTTACAGAACAACGCCATTGTGACAGGAGTAGTAGCGGGGGACAACTCAACGGCTTTAGACAGAGGCTCAGCGGTATTTGTCCAAGGCACGCTTGAAATCAACGGCGGTTCAACCATACAAGCAAACCTCTTGCACGGTTATGCCGCAGACGGCGCAGCATTTTCTATAATAGAGGGCAGTGGCAAAGCCACAATGACAGGCGGTAGTATTACCAATAACTACGGCGAGCGCTTAGGAAGTGCAGTTCGCATCAGCCTTGGCAGTTTTAATATGTCAGGGGGAGAAATAAAAGGTAATAAACACAGCGAGCCTGAAAATCCAATTGATAAATTCAGCGGAGCAGTCTATTCAGACGGCAACTTAACTCTTAGTGGCAATGCAGTTATAGCCGAAAATGACGGCACAAATCTTTATATTCCATCTGGAACACTCACAGTGGGGGATTTAGGGGCAGGGGCAAACATCAGCCTGTCCAAGGCAGGAGCCAACACGGCAGGGGCTGTTGTAGCCAAAGCTTCTAAAAATAATATCACCAATGTGGAAAAAATCATCAGCGCTGATGGCAAAATGGTTGCCACCTTGTCCGGCACAGATATTAAATGGGCGTGGGCGAGCGCAAGCGTAGATGAGGTGTACATAGATGGCGTAAATGGCAATGATGCAAACTATGGCTCATTTACCTCACCTGTAAAAACTTTGGGCGCAGCTATCAATAAGGTTAAAACAGGCGGTACAATATTCTTAAAAACCAATATAGACTCTTCTACCATAAACGTCATAACAAATAAAAATATCACAATAGAGAGCTGTGACGGCGCAGGCAAGGCATACGCAGGCACACTTGCACTTAGCAGTCCGGAAATTAAATCAATAACTCGTAAAGTGGCAAACACAACAGTTATAAATATTTTTGAGAACGCTCACGTCACCTTGAAAAATATTAAGATAACTGACAGCGGAAATATGGCTAATTCACCTGTTATAACAAACGCAAATTCAGCCACCTTGACCCTTGATAAGGGCGCACACATCACAGGGACAAACAGCCATTTTGGTGCAGTTTATATGTTTGGTGGCACTGTCAATATGAAGACGGGCTCAAGCATAACAAACAACACCAACACAGCTTTGAAAAATACAGCCTCGGTGATGGAGGGGCTTGGAGCCGCTCTCACTATGACAAAAGGCGCAGATGGCACAAATACAAGCACCTTTAATATGAACGGCGGTGAAATCAGCGGTAATAAATGTTCAGGCGGTTTCGGCGGTGGCATAGGTGCTAACGGTGGCACTCTGAACATCACAGGCAATAGCATTATCAAAGACAACTCCGCAAAATATGGTGGCGGTATCGCCCTTATTGGAGAAGTTGTAAGTAATATCACTTGCGGCAGCTCAGGACATTTAGTGGTGGGAGATGCACCGCAAATAATCAACAACACCGCAACCACAGCAGGTGGCGGTATCTATCTTGACAACAGCAAGCTGTCTTTCCACGACAATAGCAACGACTTATTAAAAGTCGCCGGCAACACAGTCTTTGGCAAGGCAAGCAATACCTATATCACAACAGGCAATGTAATATTAAGTGCAATTATCAACTTGCCCACCTCCATAGGCGTAACAACTCAAACTTTGCCTACCTCGGGGGCAGGGGTTAATGTTGTCACCACAGGCACAAACAGTGGTGCAACTAATCTTACAGCACAGGCAATGTTCTGTGATAATTCACTTTATGCCCTGTCTGGAGACACCAATAGCCCTTATGGCATCACAATGACATTGCAAAGTGATGTCTATGTATCGGCAAATGGCAGTGATACAAACTCGGGCACAAAGACACAGCCTTTCAAAACATTGAAACACGCAGGCGAGGTGGTTGCCAATAATGGCACCGTCCACGTTATAGGCACAGTGTTAGTGGCGAATAACGACAACCTTGTCTTGAGTGGCAAAACTATCACAATCACCCAAGATGGCTCAAATGGCATTTTAAAACGTGCCACGGGCAACATGGGGGAGATAATAACTGTCAATAACGGCGCAAAAGTTACACTGACCAATATTGTTATTGACGGCGGAGCAACCTATAAATCAGATACAGCAGGCAGAGGCTATAACGTCCACCCCTCAAACGTGGAGGGCGTTGTGACACACCGTGGATATCACGGCCAGTTGGTTGTGGTAAACGCAGGCGGTACCTTTGATTTGAATACAGGGGCAATACTGCAAAATAACGCTATTATAACAACCGATGGCGTGCCCAATGACCGTGGCAGTGCCATATGGGCTGCAGGCACGGTGAGTGTCAATGGCGGTATTATCCAAAACAACTGTTTAAGCGGATACGCTTCTGACGGTGCGGCTTTCTCAATCTATACTTCAACGGGCATAGTGAGCATGAGCAGTGGTGAAATCAAGAACAACTATGCAGACCGTATGGGTAGTGCTATTCGCTTGAGCAATGGCACAATAAACTTAGGCGGTGGCAAAATATATAATAACCACGGCGAAGACGGCACTTATGGCGCTGTATGTTACAACAGCGGTACATTGAATTTGGGTGGAGATATCCAAATATATAACAACACACAGGGCAAGGGCAATGTGGAAAATAACTTGTACTTGTGGGGTACAACACCTAAAATCACAGTCGCTTTAGACACAGACCCCACTAACGGGGCAAAGATAGGCGTGAGCTCAAGGTGGGCGACAGTTGGCAGTGTTGTGGCAACAAATAGTATAAATACCACAGATTATGAGGCACAGTTCACCTATGACGGCGGTGCTTTTAAAACTACACACAACACACTTCACAGCATAACCCTCGCTTCTGCCGATAAAGTCTATGTGGGAAGCAAGGGCGACGATAACAATCCCGGCACTTTTGCACAGCCTTACAAGACAATGGCAAAAGTATATGAGATGTCCAATGACGGCAAGATGATATTGGTCATAGATGATATGGAAGACCCTACGGATTTTGTTATGGACAAAAACAAAACTGTCACTATCACCTCCTGTGATAGCAATGGCGATGCAGTCGCCGACAACACAGGGATAAAAACTGTGACGGTCAAGGGCAGCGGAAATCATTTCACTCTCCGTGGCAACGCAAAGGTTATCATCAAAAATCTTACCATTAAAGACGGTGCGGCTCTAAACCGCTCGGGACGTATGTTTATTACAAATGACGGCGGCTCACCTGAATTGACTTTGGGTGCATATGCCACATTGACAGAGGGCAAGTCCAATTACAGCGGAGGCTCGATTTATTGGAGATACGGCACATTTACAATGGAAGCAAACTCCAAAATAACAAACTCATCTTCAACAGATGAGGGCGGAGCGCTTATGTTAGTGGGCGGAACTTTTCATATGAAGGGCGGTTCTATCCGGGACAATAAGACGGCGGCAGGCAAAAATGGCGGCGGTGTCTGCTATGTGGGCGGCGTGTTTAATGTGGGCGGTGACGCTTCAATCACAAACAACCTTTCAGACACCAAGGCAGACAACGTCTATCTGCTAAGCGGAAAAACAATCACGGTGACAAGTACACTCACAAAAACTATCGGCGTCAGTGCAGAAAAATGCAAGGATAAAAACGTATTTGCAGGCATATCTATCGCCACAGGTGCAGCTGCACAGGAAGATGATTTTGTAAATGACAAGGCAGATGTGGTTCCAAAGAGGGCGGTAACTCTAACAAATAATGTGGTTTTCCTCACTCGATACAGCGATACAGACCTTGGTATGAACATCACATTGCCTAACTCAAAGACGGTGGGAGCAGATAGGTGGAGCCATAACCCGTCAAACGCATATGTGGATTTTGAAATCCCATTCTGGGTGAGAAGTGGCGACATAGTCTTAGGAACAAAAGTAGGCACAGGTGCAGTGGTACAATGGGACGGCACCACCAAGCCTACACTCCCAGTGGCTGTGGCAGTCGGCGCAGGAAATTCTATTACAACAAATATTCCTACCCCAATTACCGACGGCAATAAGATACAATATTTTACAGTTACAGCAGGAGACGGCACACAGAAAACTTATAAAATAAGCTTGATTACCTCGGCACAGTCACCCACAGTGATAAACTTTAACTTTGATGGCACTACATCAAACAGAAAATCATCAGAGGCAAAGGCAGTGCTCAGAGGTCTCCCTGACGGGGACTACACCTTTAAAGAGGTAGGCACAGATACTGTTGTAGCCAATTTAAGCGCTAAGTCGGCAGGTGAAACTATGACTTTCACAGCCACCGCCCTATATTGCGATGCTATTGATAGCTTGCCAAATGGCTGGGTTACAAAAGAAATCACAGGCACAGGCATAAAAGTGGCATCACATGAGCGCAGTGTTGATATGTACAACAGCGAAAACAAAAAAGTCGGCACTATATTAATTCACGCAAATAATGCCTCAGTAACAGATTTAGCCATAGTTGTGGGGATAAATGGCAACATGCCTACATCATATTTTAATGCCTATCAATGGGCGGCGGACTTGACAAATGCAGACACTAACTTTGCCCTCCACTCACAAAACCCCACAAATGACACACTAAATCTGCTGGGCAAAGCTGAGAGCAAAGAACAGGCTAAAGCGTACATAGATACCTATGTGGCAAAGGCGGTCACGGCTTTTGATGACACCGTATCAAGCGGAGAGGTGCAAGATGCACTTAATGCAGTACCTAAAAAATACGCCACAGTGGTAAACGAGAAAAAGTTTATAGCACCGATTGCCGGCACAGCAGAAAACCCTCAGGGTGTAAACGGCACATATTGCTTTACGGTAACAGTGGCTTGTGGCGGAGCAGGTGCCACAGTGCAAAACCCACCACAGGGCGCAGCGATAGAAACCCCTGAGCAAAAGATAGCGATAACAGCTCACGCCTATGCAGGTGCAAGTGTTGAAGAAATCAACACAGAGGTGGGCAAGCTCACAGCGCCAAGCGGCACAATTTATGTGGACTATGGCACAAGCCAAGCAGGCATAAACAATGCAGTAAGCAGGCAAATGAGCTTGGAGCTGGACGTAGAAGTGGCAAAATTAAAAGGAATGTTAAGCGCCTCAGCGGTTGCAAGCGGCGAATGGACAGTTGGATTTAACGGCAAATATTTTGCAACCACTAACTTGAAAGTCACTAAAAATGGCACAGATACCACATTGAACATAACTATGCCTCTTAATATGACGGTGAATGTACGCCCAAATCCCCAGGAGCTGATTGTAGAAAAATTGGCACAGGAATTGGAGACACAGACAAAGATTTTCGCCGATATACAGCAAAAAGGCATACTTTCACAAGAGGATATAAAAGCGGAAATCTTAAAACAATTCGCTGAAATAAAATCTGTGGATATCGACAAAAAACACAGCGCAGAGTCAACCTCAATACCTGAAAAAGTGAGCTTTGGAGCAGGCGGTTACACCTATGGCTTGTCTGTAAACTCTTTTGCAAGCGGACTAAAAGCCACAACAGCAGGTACGGCGGCGGACGGCGATGGCGAGGACGGACAATACCTCTTCACCGTTGAGCTGAAGCTGACAAAGGGCGCGAACTCAATAGTAAAAACTTTGAATATCGCCCCAAGTGCGCCAATAGTTGAAAAAGCTACAAGCGACCAGCTTAAAAAAGATGCAGGTATATATATCACAGCAGAAAAATATATAGGCGTCACAGACATAGCAGTTGTGGATATCATCTCTCAATTGCTGAAAAACAGTACACCTCCCAAGCACTCACTTGTATATGAAGAGCGCAATGAGCCCTCCATACGTCTAAGTCTTGTGCAAAAATGGGTGGACGATGTTATAGCCAAGGCAGATGCCAAGGTAAGTATAACAAACGCAGGTGAGACCTTGGTTTACACAGTCAAGGACGGTATGGCACAGCTACAATCAGGCGAGGGGGCAAAAGTTAGCTTAAAGGGCATTTCAACAGCTATGCTCAAAGGCGCAAACATTAACCCTTTCACCACCACCGACAGAAAGGCAAGTGTAGAAAACACAGGCGATAAGTCAGAAGAATATACAATCAATATCTTAAAGCAGACAGTCAGCGGCAAACGCCGTGGGGCAGTTGATTTAAGCGGTGCAACAGGCAACTTGAGCAACCAAAATATTGATATCTCACACACATTTACCCATAAAGAAATGGTGGGAATTACAGTTATTGGCGGCGCAGTTATGAAGAGATTGGGCGGTAAAGAAGTTTATGCTCAAGGTGCGCAGATTGTATTGACAAGCTCTAACGGCAAACAGTACAAGACCACTGTGGGCGCAGACGGAAACTTTATAATTCGCAATGTAGAGCCGGCAGCAGGCGGAGCAGGATTTAGCTTGTATATTGACGGCGGATTAGACCAGACAAAATCCTTTGGCAAGCTAACACTTGTGCCTCATCAGCCAGATGATACTTTGGCAGAGTTAGTGGACACCACCACAGGCGTAGGCGTATTGCCGGTAACAATAATATCTCCCAACGTGGGCGATATCAAGGGTACAGTTAAACCGCCAAAGGCAGGGGTTGTTATCAATCTTGAATACAGCGATAATTTGATAGCAAGCACCACCACAGACGCAGATGGAAAATTCACTTTTGTCGGTTTGCCATACGGAATTTACCGTGTGAACGCAATAGACGGACAAAAAATGGTAACGCAAATCTTCAATCTAAAAGCGGCAGTGATAGACGCCCCAATTGAATTTATCACAATGGGCAGCGGCATTATAAGAACTATGGTAAGTCAAATGCCGGGCGCTCCTCACACAGCGGCAAACTTCCCCTTGAAAATTTTCGAAACGCCAAGTACAACAGTCGAAACAGGGATAACAGCAGCTGAAATGGCAGACGTGCTGGACAATGGCGGAACAATCCAGTTGCAACTTATTTCTCAGCTGAAGAGCAAAGAAGAGGCAGCGGCAGATTTTGCCAAAGTCACACAGCTTATCCAAGGCAACCCAAGGTCAAGTATCGGTATGATGCTTTACCTAAAGCTTATGAAGAGCGCTCCCGTAACCACAAGGGCTTTGTCAGACAGCCGTACAACAGAGATAACAAATCTTACCAGTTCACCTATGGAAATAGTCGTGGAAGTGCCTAAAATCTATCAAGGCAAGACAGACAAGCTCTCACTTTACCGTGTAAACGGGGATAAAGCGGCGGCTATGCCAACAGGTGGCACAGAGGATTATAGCTTTATTAAAGCAGGCGGAATAGATTATCTCAAGATAATGGCAAACAAATTCGGAGGATTTGCACTAGTTTATACATCACCTGAAGACAATGGCGGTGATAATACACAGGGTGGCATATTGCCTACACCAACCCCGAAGCCAAAGCCAAAGCCATCTCCAAAGCCAACGGACAGTTTAGATGATGATGAGAACATAGAGGGCGAAGATGGCAAAGAAAACCCGGACAAAGACAAGGGCGATGAGCTCATAGTAGAAGAGGGCACAGACGAAGGCGGATACAGGTGCAACCTCTGCCACCACTGCCCAACCTTCTTAGGCATATGCTTGTGGGTTTGGTTTGCAATAGCAGTTTTGATTGCGTTACTTATAGCTTGGATTATTCACAGGCACAACAAAAAAGATGACGACGAAGAAGAAGTTACGCAATAACCCACCGCAAAAGTAAATAATCGTTTGAGCATACTCCAAATAAAAAGTCACGGTGAAAATTAAGGTTGCCCGTGGCTTTTTATAACGGTATAATGTTAATGAGGACAAACCAATTAAAATTTAAGGAGAAATCCTATGATGAACAATGTTTTTTGGCATATTTTACAGTTTATATGTTTCCTGTTGCCCTGCGGTTTTCTAACCCTTAAAGTGTTTGAAAGCCGACTTAGAGTTAGCAAAGCCCACTATTGGGGTTGCATTATCTCAATGATTATATTTGCCTCGTCTGTGATTATGCTTTCGGTGACAGAGGTCTCACCATACAGGCAGTTCTCATTTTTGGGCGTAAGTATAATTATGATTGCGGTGATGTCCGCTCTGCTATCTATGTTCAAAAACATTGGCACATCAATATTATTTATCAGCTTTGTTTTTTTAAATATACAATACAACTCCTTTGTTTTGGCACAGGCGACCATTGATTTTGGATTTATACCGAATATTGGGCGTTATGAAAATCTTGACTTGTTGATTGTTGCCACGATTTATAATTATATAATGCTGATTTCTATGTACTATATACTTGTAAAAACCTATAAAAAAATCATCGAGGCAGATATGATTTCAGGCAGCTCCTGGTTTCTTTTTGCATTGCCAATGGGTATGTTTGTGACTATACGCCTTTTGATGACGGTGATATTATCCTACACGGGGACGGCTACCAAAGAGCTGTTTGCGCCCGTAGGGATAATGAATGTGTGTATGTTCGCCGCTTATTACTCGGTGCTTTCAACAATCAGCGCAACCTATTCTGCCACGGCGTCCAAGGAGATGGCTAAGACCATGAAAGCCCAAATAGCCCTATGGCAGCAGCAGTATGACAGCTTGCAGATGAAAATCGATTTAGATGCCAAGAGCAGACACGACTGGAAGCACCATATAATATCTGTCATAGACTATGTGGACAGGGGAGATGCAGAGGGTTTAAAATACTACCTCTCCGATTATCGCAAAAAGTATTTAGTGAGCGACTGGGATAGCCCGCTGTGCGATATAAGTGCGCTGAACACTATGTTTATCTACTACAAGCACCGTGCAAATGAGACGGGAATAAATATTACAATAAGCAAAAACTCTTTTGAGAATTGCCACGTCACCTCTCCCGACTTAACAGTGCTGTTTGGCAATC
>JAVVVT010000056.1:0-10129 GCA_036652515.1 Oscillospiraceae bacterium | reverse complement strand
GGGGTAGAAATATTTGAAATCCTCGCTCTGCTCATTTGGCCAGCCAAGTGTGGAGAAAGGCCATAAGGCGGAGGAGAACCAGGTGTCCAACGTGTCCTCGTCCTGGGTTAAATTTGTGCTGTGGCATTTAGGGCACTCATGTGGGGTATCTTTTGACACGATGACCTCACCGCACTCGCCGCAATACCACGCCGGTATTCTGTGTCCCCACCAAAGCTGGCGTGAGATACACCAGTCTTTGATATTTTCCATCCAGTGATAGAAGATTTTATCAAAGCGCTCGGGAACAAATTTTGTCTGTCCCTCTCTCACCGCCTTGATTGAAGGTTTAGCCAGTTCCTCCATCTTAACAAACCATTGTTTTGAAATCATAGGTTCAACCACATTGTGGCAGCGATAACAGGTGCCAACATTGTGCTTATAGGGCTCTATCTTTACAAGATATCCCCCCTCTTGAAGGTCTTTAACAATAGCTTTTCTTGCCGCATAGCGCTCCATACCTGCATACTTGCCCGTGTCGGGGGTCATATGTGCGTCCTCGGTCAAGATTTTTATCACCTCAAGCCCGTGTCTCTCCCCCACTTCAAAATCGTTGGGGTCGTGTGCCGGTGTCATCTTAACGGCTCCCGTGCCAAACTCTTTTTCCACATATTTGTCGGCAAAAATAGGAATTTCTCTGCCTACCAATGGCAGAATACAGGTCTTGCCTAAAAGATGTGTGTATCTCTCATCATCTGGCGCAACGCATACACCGCTGTCCCCTAACATAGTTTCAGGTCTTGTTGTGGCGACTGTTATAAATTCATCGCTGTCTTTTATAGGGTATTTTATATGCCAAAGAGAGCCGTCCTGCTCTTCAAACTCCACCTCGGCATCGCTAATGGAGGTCAAACAATGGGGACACCAGTTTATAATTCTCTCCCCCTGATATATCAGCCCCTGATTATAAAACTTCACGAAAACGTCCTTGACCGCCTCACTGCAACCCTCGTCCATAGTGAAACGCTCTCTGTCCCAGTCGCAAGATACGCCCAACTTCTTTAACTGCTGAACAATTCTGCCTGCGTACTGCTCTTTCCATTTCCAGGCTCTTTCAAGAAACGCCTCTCTGCCTAAATCTTCCTTAGTAATCCCCTCTTTTGCCATAGCCTCAACAATCTTCGCCTCTGTGGCGATAGAGGCGTGGTCTGTGCCCGGAACCCAAAGTGCGGCGAAGCCATTCATACGTTTATAACGTATCAATATATCCTGCAAGGTGTTGTCTAATGCGTGCCCCATATGGAGTTGTCCTGTGATGTTTGGGGGTGGCATAACAATTGTGTAAGGGGTTTTGCTCTTGTCAATCTCTGTGTGGAAATACTTGTGCTCCAGCCAGTCGGCGTAGATTTTATCTTCCACCTGCTTGGGGTCGTAGATTTTTTCAAGCTCTTTCATTCTTTTCTCCTTTAAAATAGTAATAGTTTAATGGAGACGGTCATAAAAATATATAAAAAAATAACCGCCCCAAAATATGGGACGATTAATAATAACCGTGGTACCACCCAAATTGCCGCATACGCAGCCACTTGATTTTCTTTAACGCAGAAGGTTACGGGAAGGGTTACTAAAATTTAGCCCCTCCAGCTCAAAAGCTACACAAAAGACCTGTGTATACCGTCTCTCACCAAACGACGGCTCTCTTTGATACAAAATGAAATTTGCCTCTTTTTCTCAGCTGTTCTTAATATTTTATTATATTTTAATACTATTATATACAAATGTCAACGATTTGTACGAAATTTGGTATTGCAATTATCAAAAAGATACAGTACAATAAAAAACAGTAATTTTAGAAAGGTGAATAATAATGGCAGAATTTAAATATGAAGTTGTAAAAAAGATAGGCGTTCTTTCACAGGGCAAAGGCGGCTGGGTCAGGGAGCTCAATCTTGTCTCCTGGGGCGAAAGAGAGCCTAAATACGATATCAGAGACTGGTCCGCAGACGGCACAAAGATGGGTAAGGGCGTTTCTCTCACAGCTGAAGAGCTGGCGGTTTTAAAGGAAATCTTGGAAGAGATTGAATTATAATGGACTATAAAACCGAGTTTTTACAGATTTTTGACACCTATGTCAACCGTACGGGCAAGGATAAACTCATTGAATGGCTATGCAAAACAGACTTTTTCACGGCGCCTGCAAGCACACGTTTCCACGGCGCCTGTGAGAGCGGTCTTGTTATGCACAGTTTAAATGTCTATCATCTGCTTAAAGAGCGCAATGACAAAGACAAGGCATACAGCGATGAAACAATTGCCTTGGTGGCTCTATGCCAGGATTTTTGCAAGATAAATATGTATCGTGAGGGAACTCGCAATGTAAAAAACGACCTGA
This sequence comes from Oscillospiraceae bacterium, assembly GCA_036652515.1. Taxonomy (GTDB): domain Bacteria; phylum Bacillota; class Clostridia; order Oscillospirales; family Ruminococcaceae; genus RGIG3102. The sequence continues at coordinate 7,758 of JAVVVT010000056.1, read as the reverse complement.
CCGGCGTTTGGGAAAAAGTCAAGACCTATAACATCGAGGACGTGTTTCCCTATGGACACGGGGAGAAGAGCGTTTTCTTGGTGGAGCGTTTTATACGGCTTTCCACTGAGGAGGCTATGGCTATCCGCTGGCATATGGGCGGATTTGACGACAGCGCAAAGGCTGGCAGTTTTGCCATAGGCGAGGCGTACAAGCGATATCCTTTGGCTGTTATGGCGCATTTGGCGGACTTGGAAGCCACATATCTAGTAGAAAAAGGCACCTCGGCGGTAAACAAATAACTCTATAATAAAACGGCGGCAGAACTTATGATGTTTTGCCGCTGTTTTTTTGTGGACTTTTATTTTGAGAGTGAAGGTCACGGAGGGTTCTGCTCTCTCTTGGTTTTCTCTAAAAAAACAAAAATCAAGGCACAGGTTATCCCAATGCCTTGATAATTTATATATTATTGTGCTCAAACTGCCATAAAAGTTTCAGTCGATATATTAAATCGAATTATTGCTCTTCTGCTTATTGCTCTTCAGCTTATTTCTCTTCGTTTTCTTTTTCTGTAACTTCTATAACTTCTTGAGGCTTTGACTCTTGACTATCTTCTATATGTTCGGGCAATACTTTTTCTACATCTGCCCCGGCTGCGTCGGCATCTCTTTTTGCAATCTCGGCGTCGGTCATCATTCTGCCCGCCTGAGAGTTATAAATGCCTGCTTTTTTCCATTTTGCAATCCTAATCCTTGATATCAAAAGCAATACTGCCATAAATATCAGCATAATAACAACAAAGACTTTCATCATGTTGATATACATTATCCACTCGGGGCTGAGTTTGTTATGTGTGCCGCCCAGCACGTCACTCATATCGTATATGGAAGTTTTTCCGTTGTTGAGCCTATACTGTGAGGCGAGTGCCAAGAGTGCCAAAGAGGTCTCCTCTTTGTTGCCGGCTTTATCCTCTGAATTGGTGGTGAATGAACCTTTTTCTGTCTGATAGCCCAAAATCCAATCAATCAGATTGTTGCCCTCAATATTTCTGGCGTCTGTTCCCACGCTGTTTAGCGCCACAATGGTGCTGACCACGTCGTCTAAGCTGTCGTCCTTGCGGATATGAGTTTTCAAATAGTTTGCGCCTTTTTCAATGGCGGCAGAGATATCTTCAGTTGGCGTGACTAAATCCAATGCCTGAACGGCGCAAGCGGTGACTTTTATAGTGCTGTCTTTCATACCTTTATATTGAAAACTTCCGTCCTCAACTTGGAGTGACAGGGTGAAGTCAATCAAATCCTGCTCAGACAAATCCCCCTCTTTATATGGGGTGTAATTTCCGCATTTTAATGCTGTGAGCGCATTGATTTTGTTTATGTATCCGCCCTCTAAAACAACGCTGTCAAAGCTTATTCCCATAGACAAATCGGCGCTGGCAGTCTTGTCGGCGTACTTACCCAGCGCAGTATATGCGTAGATAACCGGAGGATATTCGCTGGCAAAAACCTTATTATTTTTGCCCACAATACCGGAATTTCTTTTTAAAAAGTTATTCAGCGCCGCCTCGTAGACAACGGAGCGGTTATGCCAAAAATCGATATAGTCACTTCTTAAAAGTGCCAACATCATAGTTTCATCGCCGTACTTAGGCTTGTATGTGGATTTTACCAGATATTTGCCCGCTTTTTGTATCGCCAGTTCAATATCGTCTTTTGGCTGTGGTTTTGGTGCGCAACCAAAAAGCGAAAACGCCATAAGCGCCGTAAGCAACAGCGCAAGCAGTTTATTTGTTTTTTTCATTTTTCCTCCAAAATTATGTGAAATATATTGTCTTCACAACTCATACCTACTAATTTATCAAATATAAACGCTTATGTCAATTTAATATGGCGAAATACCTGTTAAATTTCACACAATTATGATATAATCATAAAAGATTATAAACTTTTAGATAGGATAGGATTAATCATGGAAATTTTAAGCAAAGACAATTACAGTGAATTTGATACCTTTTGTGCCAACCACCCCCACGGTGCTTTTCAGCAAAGCCCTCGCTGGGCAGGGGTTAAAACCGAGTGGACCAGTGAAATTGTGGTTTCCCGTGATATAAACGGGCAGATTATCGGCGGAATTTTTCTTCTCATCAGAAAGATGGGCTCGAAAAGTCTTATGTATGCCTGCCGTGGGCCTGTTTGCGATTACAGCGATAAATCCCTCATTCGTGATTTGCTCATGGGTGTCAAGGAGCTTGCCGATAAATACCACGCATACAAGTTTGTTATGGACCCACTTATAATGGTTGATGACGAGGATACAATCACCTTATTTGAGGAATGTGGGCTGAATATTGTGCGCAATGCGGAATTTCACGCTACAATCCAGCCACGATATAACTATATGCTCCGCTACATCAAAGGCTTGAGCCCCGACGAATTGCTTGCCAAAATGGGACGTGACACCAGATATTATATACGATATTCCCCCAAAAAAGGCGTGGTGTGCAAAAATCTTGGTCTTGAGGGACTTGATGATTTTTATAAGATATATTCAGATACCGGTATCCGTCAAAACTTTACCGTGCGCCCCAAAGAATATTTTGCAAAAATGCTCACCTCTTTAGGCGATGACTGCCGTCTTTATATGTGCTATTATGAGGACACCCCACTTTGCGGCGGCGTGGCGGTGAACTATGCAGGCACAACCAGCCACGTCTACGGCTGTTCAAATGATGAGATGCGCAATCTGCGCCCCACATATCTTTTGCAGTGGGAGCTTATGAGCTGGGCGCTTGAAAGAGGCTGTCACACCTACGATATGCAGGGCGTTGCCCCCCGTCCCGAGGACAGCGAGGCTCTGTACAGAATTTTGAATTTTAAATCAAACTTCACAGGTGAAGTGGTGGAGACTTGCGGCGAATTTACTATGACTTTTGATAAGATTTATGCTAAATCCATTGATATGGCATTAAAACTTCGCAAAAAGTTGAAATAAGCCTTGAAAACTTACTATTATTTTGCTACTATAATATGTATACTATAATTCTTAGGGGTGTTTGAGCCGGGCAAACCGTGGGGTTTTATATTTTACAGTTAGCCTGTCACACCCCCTATGTAGCACCTAAGTTTTCCCTTTAACTATGAACATTTTTTTTAATATTGAGAGGTATATAATGGAAAAGAAAACTTTTTACATAACCACACCTATTTATTATCCGTCGGATAACCTGCACATCGGTCACAGCTACACCACCGTGGTAGCGGATTCTTTGGCACGTTACAAGAGATTGCAAGGCTATGACGTGATGTTCTTGACGGGCACTGACGAGCACGGTCAAAAAATTCAGGACAAGGCTCTGTCCGTTGGCAAAACTCCAAAGCAGTATGTGGACGATATTGTCGCCAGCATAAAAGACCTGTGGGAGCTTATGGACATTAAATATGACCGTTTTGTCCGCACCACCGACCCCTACCACGAAAAAACGGTTCAAAAAATATTCAAAACTCTATATGACAAGGGCGATATTTACAAGGGATTTTATGAGGGTATGTACTGCAAACCCTGCGAGACCTTTTGGACAAAAAGCCAGTTGGTAGACGGCAAATGCCCTGACTGCGGACGTGAAGTTTACTCCGCAAAAGAGGAGGCATACTTTTTCAAGCTGTCCAATTACGCCGACAAGCTTTTGGATTTATACGAAAAAAATCCTAAATTTATCCAGCCGGAAACACGGAAAAACGAGATGATAAGCTTTATCAAACAGGGCTTGCAAGATTTATGCGTCTCAAGAACCACCGTAAAATGGGGTATTCCCGTTGAGTTTGACCCTGAGCACACTGTATATGTGTGGGTTGATGCCCTCTCAAACTACATCAGCGCACTGGGTTATTGGAACGAAGAATACAACGATTACGACAAATACTGGCCTGCCGATGTACACTTAATGGCAAAAGAAATCCTGCGTTTCCATACAATTATCTGGCCTGCTATGCTTATGGCATTGGATTTGCCTTTGCCAAAGAGAGTTTTCGGTCACGGCTGGCTGCTCTTAGAGGGCGGAAAAATGAGCAAGAGCGTGGGAAATGTTGTTGACCCTGTGGTCTTGTGCAAAAAATATGGTGTTGATGCCATACGCTATTTCCTCCTGCGTGAAATTCCTTTTGGAAATGACGGAATATACAATAACGAAGCCCTTATGACCAGAATAAACTCTGATTTGGCAAATGATTTAGGCAACTTGGTGTCTCGTTCTGTGGCTATGATTGAAAAATATTTTGACGGTGTCCTCCCTCTTGAAAAAGAATTTGCCGAGATTGACAAGGATATCATAGGTATGTGCAACAGATTGCAACCCACTGTCACAGCTTATATGGACGATTTAAATGTCCCCTTGGCTTTACAGGAAATTTTTAAGGTTGTACAGCGTGCCAACAAATATATCGACGAGACCGCCCCTTGGATTTTGGCAAAAGATGAGAGCAACAAGCCCCGTCTTGCCGCCGTTTTGTACACCCTTGCGGAGGCTTTAAGATTTGTCACCACACTTTTACAGGCTTATCTGCCTAACACCGCTCCAAAAATTGCGGCGCAAATGGGCTATTCTTGTGATGATTTGACCTTTGAAAGCTTGGCTGAGTTCGGGCAGTTGAAAGAAGTTCACGTCACAAAGGGCGAGGTTATTTTCCCTCGTATCGACGTGGCAAAAGAGCTGAAAGAAATTGCTCAGGCAGAGGCGGCAAAAAAGGCGGCACTAAGCGGCGAACAAGCCCCTGCTCCCGTGGAAGAAGCCTGTGCCAAAGAGATAACCATCGACGATTTTGCTAAAGTCAACCTGATTGTGGGACAAATAAAAAATTGTGTGCCGGTGGCAAAATCCGATAAACTGCTCAACAACACCGTATTTGACGGCAAGCGTGAGAGGACTATCCTTTCAGGCATCGCCCAGTGGTATAAGCCTGAGGATTTAATTGGCAAAAAGGTTGTCATTGTGGAAAATCTTGCCCCGAGAAAAATGCGTGGACTTATGAGCGAGGGTATGCTTTTAGCCGCCGATAACGGCGAGGATGTGAACGTGATATTTGTGGACGACGGCATCGCTCCCGGCAGCAAAGTAAGATAAAGCAAGATAAAATATTTTATCAAAAACCCAATTGTATTGCTGTATATAATACTTCAATTATGCTTTTATTCTATACTTTATTTATAATGTAGAGTATTTAAAGGCAGAGCGCAATTTTTCGCCGTAACGGCAATATAAAATTTATAACTATAAGGCTCTGCGTTGTGTCAAACACAGTGCAGAGCCTTAAATTTGAGGAAATATGGAACAAATATTTGACAGTCACAGCCATTATAACGATGAGGCTTTTTTGCCCGACGTGGAGGAAACTTTACAGAAAATCAAGGAGTGCGGTGTGGGAAACGTGATAAATTGCGGAGCCGACTTATCTTCTTCACGCCGTGCCTTGCAGCAGGCGGAGTGTCACGATTTTATGTATTGCAGTGTGGGAATACACCCGGAAAGCGCCCAAGAGGCGTGGGACGATGAAGTGATGAAAGAGATTGAAGCTCTGCTCGCCCACCCTAAAGCGGTGGCTGTGGGGGAGGCTGGGCTTGATTATTACTACCCTGACAGAGCCGATGACGAGACGCAAAAGCACGCTTTTATATCACAGATTGAGCTCTCAAACCGACTGAATAAACCGCTGATTATCCACAGCCGTGATGCTATGGAGGACACTCTGAAAATTTTAAATGACCACCCACTGAAAAGCGGAGTGGTGCATTGCTACTCCGGCAGCTCACAGAGCTGTAAGCAGTTGGTAAAATTGGGTTTATACATCGGTTTTACAGGCGTTGTGACCTTTAAAAATGCCCGAAGGGCTTTAGAAAGCCTCAAAGAAGTGCCTCTGGACCGCCTGCTTATTGAGACGGATTGCCCCTATATGGCTCCCGAGCCCTACCGTGGCAAGCGGTGCGACTCCTCTCTTCTGCATTTTACAGCCCAAAAAATCGCCGACGAGCTAGGAATGTCAAAAGATGAGCTTATAAAAATCACCCGAGAAAACGCAATCAGACTTTTCAAAATCAATTAAACCGGCGCTATAATATACGTTGAGTTAAGCAAGCTGATAGAGCCTTAAAATGCCATAATATTTGCTTAATTGACGGAATAAAACTTATTCACTTTTTATCTTTGACAGGCTCAAAACCTCTTACAAATAAAGCCCTACCCTCTGCTATTAAACAGGAGGTAGGGCTTTGTCATTTTTAAAAAGTCTTTATAATTGATTTAAAATTTTTGAATTTATCGGGTCTACTTTGTTTCGGGGACAGGTGTAGGGGTAGTCGCCGGGGCTTCCACCTTTTTAGCGCTCTCTCTCACCGCCACTAAACAAAACTGTCCGTCCTGTTTATGGAAAACGTAATCGACGTACTTTGAAACCGTTCTCTCGTTGGTGTCCGCCCAGGAAGTCTGGGGGGAAAGATATCCCACGGTGACAATTTTTTCTGAAAATCCTCTTTTGATTTTAAAAACCTGTGGAGTAAATCCGGATGGAAAGCTGGTTGGTGGCACGATATACGCCTGTTTTTCTTCATCAAATTCAAACTTCATATCTTGGTCATCAAAAGTTTGGTGTGTGAGCTTTGTTTTTGTCCCGAAAACCTTGGCATAAAAAGTATCAACGTCTACCGCAGGCAGATAAATCTGTGCATAGGCATCTTTTTCGTATTGCTCCATATCTGAGTTCATTATTGTCGCCCAAACACTGCTTGCCAATAAAATCCTTTGGTCCGCCTCCTCAGGTTTTTCAAAGGGTAAGGGGTCGTACATCACAAGAGGTGCCAAAAGCGAATTTAACTTTTGTTTTTCTCCGCTGTTGTCAAAAACACCTTTTCCTAGGTTGAACATACCCGAAATCATTGACAGCACTCCCACAAGCGCCAAAAGTGAAAATATAGCGCCTACTCTGATACGCCTTTTGTGTCGGCGGGTGGAGGCTTTTTCATCATCGGCATTGTAAGTTTTTTTGTTGTTCAGTGGCAATTGGTCGATTTCTATCATCTCTTCCGCAAAATTGCTCTCCGCCTCACTGACGGGTTTTTTGCGTGGATTTTCTTTATTGTTTGTCATTGTTTCTCCTTTAGAGGTAAAATTTGCTGTTTAATTATAAGACTTTATAAGTATATCATAAATCTTTAAATAAATCAAAAGCAAAATATAAACAAATGGTGACAATTTTATGTATTTATAAAAAGAGTATAAATGATTATGGCTATGTGCCTTTTCAAAATTGAATTTACCACTCAAAGCATTTTTCTGTGCGCCTAAGGTTGGCTATTGCTGTAAAGGGCTGTGTAGAATATTTATTCTTATTATATGCAAAAAAGGCACCCCAAAAGTGTGGGGTGCCTTTTCTATGTAATTCATACTGATTTGCTTTGAAAATTCGGATTATGGTTTAGCGACAGCATGGACAACTTTGCCTTTTCCATACCAATATTTAAATGTTGTGTCGTGAGTTTTAACTTTGCATACCGGCGCTACGTCGCCCTTTATAAACCCATTAATGGTATACTTTACATTTTCGTCGGCAGCATCAGCTACCTGTACAGCGTTAGTTCCAAATACAACTTCACCTTCTGGGAATTTTGAGCCTGAAACAGCTTCAATTTGCATAATTGCGGACTCTATTGTACGGCAGTTTGTGTCGCAAGTCTGCTTTGCGGCTTTTTTTGTGGCGTTATTGTAAACAGGTACTGCCACTGCAACGAGTATGC
>JAVVVT010000055.1:0-10257 GCA_036652515.1 Oscillospiraceae bacterium | reverse complement strand
CGCCAGAGAGGCACTCATATTCACCCGGGTGAAAATGTTGGCCGTGGCAGAGATGATACATTATTTTCACTGGTTGATGGCGCAGTTAAGTTTGAAAGACTTGGCCGTGACCGCAGACAGGTAAGCGTTTACGCTAAGTAAGATAAACAGCCGACCCGAGCTTAGTTAAAGTTCGGGTTTTGTTTTTTAAATTTATGGCGTATCAGAGCAAAAAACCAATTTCAGATATATTATTCTAAGCTTTTTGGTAGGATAGGTGGCTGTGAGTGGTTTAAATAGGCTTAAAATAGCAGACAATTCATAATTTTTTTAAATTATGACAAAATATTAAAAGAAAAGAGGTGCGTTATATGGCGATACAGTTTGTAGACGTAGCTAAAATATCAATAAAAGCCGGCAACGGCGGCAACGGCATAGTTGCTTTCCACAGAGAAAAATACGTCGCATCAGGTGGGCCCGACGGCGGTGACGGCGGCAAGGGCGGAGATGTAATCTTCAAAGGGGAGAGAAATCTTTCCACATTGGTGGATTTTCGCTTCAGAAGAAAATATGAGGCAAAAAATGGCGAAGATGGCGGCGGACACAACCGCTCAGGCAGGGCGGCGGAAGATTTGATAGTTAAAGTGCCTGTGGGAACTGTTATAAAACAGGCAGAAACAGGTCTTGTTGTGGCAGATATCTCAGAAGAAAAAGAGTATATAATCGCCAAAGGCGGCAAGGGCGGTCTTGGCAATCAGCATTTTGCAACCCCCACACGCCAGATACCAAACTTTGCAAAGCCCGGCTTTAAAGGGGAAGAATTAGAGGCGACCCTTGAGCTTAAATTAATCGCAGATGTGGGCTTTATCGGGTTCCCAAATGTGGGTAAATCCACATTGATTTCTGTGATTTCCTCGGCAAAACCCAAGATAGCAAACTACCACTTCACAACACTTTCCCCTGTTTTGGGGGTTGTGCGTGTGGACGAAGAGGCATCTTTTGTGGCGGCGGATATCCCGGGTATAATCGAGGGCGCAAGCGACGGCGTGGGATTAGGTCACGACTTTTTGCGCCATGTAGAGCGCTGTCGATTGCTTTTGCACGTTGTAGACGTTTCGGGCAGTGAGGAGAGAGACCCCATCGAGGATTTCAAGCTTATCAATCATGAGTTGATTTCTTTTAGTGAGGAGCTTTCAACACGTCCGCAAATCGCCATTGCCAACAAGGCTGATATAGCTTCTCAAGAGCAAATTGACCGCTTTAAGGCATTTTGCGATGAACAGGGGATAGCGGTTTTCGTGATTTCAGCCGCCACAAGACAGGGGCTGGAGGGCATACCGGGCTATGTATATAACAGGTTGCAGGAGCTTCCGCCGGTGGTGGTGTACGAGCCTGAATTTGTTATCAGCAGCCCTGAGCTCGACGGCAACGGTTGCAGCATTTTCCGCTCTGATGACGGAGCATACAATATTGAGGCGCCGTGGCTTGTGGATATTCTCAGCACCTCAAACCTTGACGATTACGCCAGTTTACAGTATTTCCAAAGGCGTTTGCGTGACAGTGGAATAATCAAAAAGCTTGAAGATATGGGAGTGCACGAGGGCGACACTATACGCATTGAGGACTTTGAGTTTGACTTTGTAAATTAAGAAGGAATTTTAATGGTAGATATAAGAGAGCAGTCTCCTTTATCGCTTGCATTTGTTGGAGACGCTGTGTATTCTTTGCTGATAAGAGAGCATTTGGTCAATGAGAAAAGATACCCCATAAATAAAGTGCATCTTATGGCGGTGCAATATGTGAGCGCTAAAGGGCAGTTTCTCGCATTGGAGCTGTTAGAGCCGGTTTTGACACAGGAAGAAAAACTCATTGCAAAACGTGGCAAAAACTCATCAAAAGCAAGTGTGGCAAAGCATGCCTCTCCTGAGGAGTATCGTGCATCCACCGGCTTTGAATGTCTGCTGGGATATTTAAGGCTTACGGCTCAAGATGAGCGGATAGATTTTTTGGTGAATTATATAATAGAAAACTTAGTTTTTCCCACGGAAGAAGCCAAGGATTAAGCTTTTTACAGCAGCAATAAGGACCCCACGTTCGGCGGATAGCCTTAGAGCTGTCAACAGGACAGGGTTCTTAATAATAGTAATAGGGACCCCACGGTTTATCCGTGGGGTCCCTATTGTATTTATGGGAATTGTCTGCCAAAGGAATGTTGAAATTTACTTATTTCACTTTTTTCTCTTTTTTGATAAGCTCAGGCTGTACTACAACCGGTCTTTCTGCGGCAGAAGATAGGACGGTAGAAGCTTTTTTATCTGTTTTCTTTGGCTTCTTTGCCTCTTTTTTTATATTTTTATCACCCATTTTATTCACCTTCTTTCATAACTGAATATTTTACTCTGTTGTTTACCCAAGAAATTATCACCTTGAAGCAAGGCGAGCATTTGACAAAATAGTTATTCTTTCCACTACTCTATTTTAGCAACTTTTCGCCCTAATTGCAAATATTATATCAAAAAGTAAATCATTTTTCAATATAAGTCGTTAAATACTAAAAAAATGACAGATTTAACAAATATTCTTGTAAATATGACCGTAATATGCTACCATATATACATATTGCTAAGATTTTATAAGATTAGTGGGGATAGATTAATGTGCGCCAAGGATAAAAAGCCTCTGATTGTTGCGGTGGTGGTCACTGTGATATTTGCTATTTTAAGTTTGCTATATGCGGGATATATCACTGACTTGTTGACAAGTGAGTCACAAATGCACCTGTCCGAGGTGGCGACTCAAGGTGCGGCATCGGTTCAAAGACAGGTGGCAAGAGATTTTGATATACTGGAGGTCTTGGCTGATGGCAGCATCGCAGACCCAAATGTGCCGCTAAGTGCCAAAATTGAACGGATAAAAAAACAGGCGACTAAATTCGACTTGTTCCGCATAGGCATTGTGGATTTAGAGGGAAACGCTATCACAAGTGATGACCACGAATTTTCGGTGTCTGATAGAGAGTTCTTTAAATCGGCGGTGGAGGGGAAGCGTTTTATTTCCCAGCCCATAATCGATAAAGTCGACAAGGTGACACCGGGCATTGTGTATGCTGTTCCGGTGTATAACGAGGGGGAAGTGGCGAGTGTATTATTTTCCGGCTATGAGCTTGACAAGCTTACCGAGAGGATTGATATTTCTTTTTACCACGAAAGTGGCATAGCCTTTATCACCGACTCCTCGGGCAAAATACTTCTGCACCCAAACAAAGATAGAATAGGCAGAAATATTGTTGAGGTTGCAATGGTTCTCAACAAGCGTGATGAAGTTGAAAAATTCAAAAATGATTTGCTCAGTGGGGCAAGTGGCGTATCGCATTTTAAAATGAAAGAAGAGGACAGATTTTTCGCCTATGCGCCCATAAAAGGTGCGAATGATTGGTTCCTGCTCACCTCGCTACCTGCGGTCAGCGTCTTTGAACGCTCCCAGAAAGTGATACTATTCACCGTGATTTTGTTAGTGAGCATAGCGGTGATTTTTGCCATTGTAGTGGCATACATAGTTGTGACTAAAAAGAAATCCAACGAGAGAATTATAAAATTAGCCTATTATGACCAGTTGACGGGAGCGCCAAACGCAGAGTGCTTCAAGATAGAGGCACGGGATTTATGCAACAAATTTGAAGAGGAAAAGTATACGCTCTTAAATTTTGATGTGAGGCAGTTCAGATACCTTAACAACGATTTAGGGTATGAAGCGGGCAATCATTTGCTCATTCATATTGCCGATTGCCTTGCAAATACGGTCAGCCGAGACGAAACCTATGCCCGTGTGGGAAATGACCAGTTTTTATTACTGGTTTCCATAGGGAATGACGGGGAACAAATGCGTAAATATATCTATGATTTATACGAGAAAATCGCCAAGTGGCAGCAGCCTACGGGGGGATATTACTCTATAAATATGAACTTTGGTGTATATAAATTAAACTCGGAAGATACAGATATAATGTCAGCGATGGAAAAATCAAATATTGCAAGAAAATCCACCAAGGTAGGGCACGAGACAGACATAGCCGTCTATGATACGGCTATGCAAATCAAGATTGACCAGGACACTGAACTGGAAAAATCTATGCCGAAAGCCTTGGAAAATGGTGAATTTAAGCTGTATATACAGCCTAAGTATGACCTTTTAAGTGAAAGAATTGTAGGCGGAGAGGCACTGGTGAGGTGGGTTAAAGCGGACGGCACTATGATAATGCCCGACGAGTTTATATCCTTGTTTGAGCAGACAGGGGCAATATACCGTATGGATATGTATATGTTAGAGCAATTGTGTAAATTTCTCAGCGCTCAGACTGAAAAAAATATCCACTCGGTGCCTGTTTCAATAAATCAATCACGCCGATATATGTATAGCCCCGATTATGTACCCATCATCTGTAAAAAACTTAAAGAAAACGATGTTTTACCTGAAATGATTGAGATTGAAATCACCGAAAGTATCGTCTATACAGATGTCGATAAACTTATGGTGGTGTTGGAAGAATTGCACCAAGAGGGATTTAAGGTTTCTTTAGATGACTTTGGCTCAGGCTACTCCTCATTAAATGTGCTGAAAAATCTTCAGGTGGACACAATAAAATTAGACAGGTTTATGCTGGGAGAAACTATGAACTCCGACAAGGAAAAGGCGGTGGTCGCCAACATTATAAGAATGTCTAAAGAGCTGCAAATCTCCGTGGTAGCCGAAGGGGTGGAGACAAAGGAGCAGGTGATTTTTCTGCGTGACTGTGGCTGTGAGACCGCACAGGGGTACTATTATTCAAAACCTGTGCCGGCACAAAAATTTGAAGAATTGCTTTTGACACAGCAACAGGGAGAATAGAGTAACAAAAATAAAGGGGTAAAATTAGCATATGGTGTCTTGAGATGCGCAGTGAAAGATTAAATATGGCTAATAAATAAGATATTTTCAATATCTTATTAGTAGCATTTGTCTTGAACTTGGTTATATTTTGCGCATAAAAATCTTGCGGTAAGTATCTTGTCCCAATGGCAGATCAGGGCGTGCTTATTAAAACTCCGGACGGTCTTTATACAGGCGAAATGATCGTTGAGATGAACAAGTAATTTAAACAATCGGCTACTGCAAGACAAATTTGCAGTAGCCGATTATATTTTTTAGCGATAAAACCTCTTCGGATAATAAAAATCAATGATAGGATTATCCTTAACTTCATAAAAATTTTCGATTGAACAGTGAAAAATCGCCGACAAAAAGGAGCTCTCACCTGATTTAAATTAAAAAGCGTTCCATAAAAAAACAAAAATGAATACGCAGCCCCAAGCGTTACCCGTAAACTCTTTTGCCGTAAGCATACCATAAACGATAATCATAACGGTTATCATTTCGATTATCCCCTCAGGGGTGACGCCAATAGCGCCGTGGATAAGTATACAAATAACAGCGCAGACGATTGCACCTAAATTAAGCCATTTGTATTTTATAGGATAGCGTTTGTTTATCTTTTCGCTTATCACCACATAGTTAAAACCCTCAAAAAATCCCCACGCAGTCGCCGTCATTAACATACCAATTGCATTTATAGGAAATCCACTTGACAGCACTTCATTTGTCGTCCAAACACTGTGAAAGGGCAAGTATCTATCAATCCGCCCGGTCATAAAATTGAATACGATGTTTGGGATAAAACTCAAGGAGCAAAGGGCGATAGATGAAAACATTCCCTCGGTCTTTAATCCATAGAAAGAAAATCGTTCTTTTCTATAAATGGCAACAAGGGTGATACCAAATCCAGCCAGTCCGTACTGAAATATCGCACCTAAGAAAACTCGAAACAGGATAGGGACTTCAGCGTTTTTGATAACTCCATAGATGTCTTTTTGAAAGATTATAAATATCCCGAAAACTAAAAATGTGGCAATAATAATAATCCAAAGGTCAGTATCTACCTTTTTCTGCTTTTCAGTCAGTTTTGTTTTAGGCATTTTGCCCCCAATCTAATATAAATACAACTTTTCCGCTCTACCGTTTTGCAAAGACTTTTTAGTAGAATTATATATGATATTTTACCATATATAAGGCAAAAATTCCACTGTCAAGTTGTAAATTTTACTCAGTGGCACTGAGAATTTTTTGTGCCGAGCGCTTATAAAAGGCGAGGGGACACCTTAAAGTGCAAAAAATAGCGATTGCTTGCTTTATTTAATTTTTATGTTATAGTTAAATATATGTTTACAATGTTTTATCTTTTGCATAGCTAATAAATATGCAGTAAGAGCGAATTTATATATTTTTGGAGGTCGTAAATGAGTGCTTATCCTATCTCGGGCGAAAAATTAGAGAGTCTGCAAATCCTTTTTAAGGACTGGAATGAAACATTAATCTATTCATGCTTGCAGGGTTATATGGGTACTGCCTGGGCGGACAGCACAAATAACCCTAAATCGGCGCAGATAGTAGTAGCTGATTTTTGCTTTTTTGCAGGAGAGCCCGATGAAATATTAGTCAAAAATAAGCCGAAAGAGCATAATTCAGATTTTGTTATTATGGTGCCGCAAGATGAGCAATGGGCGAAAATGATAGAAAAAATCTATGGAGAAAACGCTCATAGGGTCACCCGCTATGCCATAAAAAAAGAGCCTGATATTTTTGATGTGAAAAAGCTAAAAGCAATCGTCAATTCCCTTAACTCGGAGTATGAAATCAGGCTGATTGACAAAGAAATATTTGCAGCAGCGAGAAAAAATAGCTGGTCTGCGGATTTATGTTCACAGTTTGGAAGCTTTGAGGAGTACGCCCAAAAGGGGGTGGGGGTCGCTGTGCTGTATAAGGGCGAGCTTGTTTCGGGGGCGTCCTCCTACACTGTTTATGGCGGCGGAATAGAAATTGAAATCGACACAAGAGAAGATTACAGACGAAAAGGCTTGGCGATAGCTTGTGGAGCACAGCTGATAATAGAATGTATTAGCAGAAATATATATCCCAGCTGGGATGCACAAAACAAAGCTTCTGTTGCCTTGGCATTAAAATTAGGTTACCATTTTGACAAAGAATATATCGCCTATGAGGTGAGTGGGTATGGAAGGGAATGAGCGTTTTTTATTGACACACCTATGGCATTGTTAAAGTAAGAAGTGATTTAGGCGATAGAGAATGTGCTTTGACAGTAACAAATAATACGGCTGCGGCAAGTGGTCGTGATGTAAGATGGATTGTTGCTTTTCAAACAAATAACACACAAATTTAAAAGTTGGAGGAATTATCATAATGGACATTCATAGGAGCTTTTCTAAAGGAATTTTAAGCGTATTTTATACGATTATAATTCTTGCCGCATTTTCCGGTTGTACGGCTCACAAAAACACAGATATACAGAATAATTTAAATCTAAAAGCATTATCAACAGGGCAAACTGCAAATTTTGCCCAGGGGAACGATTATGGATATTATGAAACAGCAAACCCAAAGCGATTGGTAGCAGGATTTAATGTTTTATATACAGATTATAGTACAAAAAATAAAGTTGTTTTGTGCTCAAGTGCTTCATGCGAACATGCTGGTACATCGTGTACAGGGTATATACAAGGAACGCCTTTAAGAATTTTTACTTTAAAGGATAAAATAATAATATTCTCTTTAATGCAAGAAAATGGTGAATATTTTAAAAATATAATTAGTGCCGATTTAAACGGAGAAAACCATAAAATTTTATATACAATGAATCAAAATGAAAGTGAAGGTGGCGAATATTTTTGCGATAATGAAAACATATATTTTGTTATTACAAAGCCTGTAACTAAGGATAAAGATTTGTTATCCCAGCAATTTCTAATTAAATTGAATATATATACTGGTGAAATTAAAGAAATATTAAATTTAAGTGAAAAATTCAACAATTATTATGTCAATGTGATTGGTTCATATAATGATGAATTAATAGTAAAGATAATATCTACAAAAATGATAATTGAATCTATTAAGATTGACGGTACAAGCGGTACTCTTGCAAAGGTGGAACTAAGTTTTGATAATTCAAATGTTACCTACCACAATCAATATGCGTATTTTGTTAATTATGATAACAGGTGTTTTGTAAGAAAAAATATTGAAACCGGTGAAGAAAAAACTTTAAATTGGCACAGTGAAGAAAATTTCAATATAATTGATTCAAGTTTTGGAAATGTTATAGACGAAAAAATTTTATTTTCGGTTGCTGAAATATCAAACGATAACGGAATAAGCACAAGAAAAGATAAGTTGTATTATATAGATTTTGATGAAAATAAAATGACAGAAATAGCATTGCGTTATACATATGATGGAATGTCAAAGCCTGTTGTCATTGTTGCCCAAACAAGTGATAGCCTTTTAGTTATGAATGGCATAGAAGATGTAGTGCACGCATATCCCGAAAATGATAAAGGGATAATAAGCGATATAGTACCAACACCACAGTACGGAATTTTATCAAAAAATGATTTTTGGCAATCTAACCCGAATTATTATAATATAAGCTATACAGTATAAGCCGAATACTATATAAGAAGTATTGGGACCAAATGAGGCGGGGCAATCTACCTAAATAAATAGCATAACCGGAGGACTAAGCAAGTCCTCCGGTGCAGTGCTTTGGAGAGATGTAAGTGCCCGCAGTGCTTGAACCCAAGCAACAGGTTCGCCTGCGTGAATTAATGGCGTAAATTGCAAATCAAAGCATTGTTATTGTTGCCCAAAGATGTGGTAATCCTGTTGAGGGAGACAAAAAATTAGAAAAATATTAATAAATTCTTATTAAGCCCTTTGTGAATTTTAATATAGGATTTGTTATACTTAATAATAATCCTATAAAAAGAGAAATGGGGTGAGAATATGAGTGAAAAGATATTAGTGGTTGATGATGAGCAGAACATTGCGGACTTGTTAGAAGTCTATTTGAAAAATGAAACTTATTATGTTATAATATTAGGCATATATTTATAAAATAAAGTAAAAACGGGAGAAAAAGAATGGATTATTCTAACATTGGATTTGTTTTTAGGGGAGCGATAATGCAAATTATTGTTTTCTCTGCGGTTCCATTTATATGGTGGAGAATTAAATACAAGAAAGAAGTTGGTTTTCGTGAATTTATAGGTTTAACAAAACCTATAAGCGGAACAACTACTAAGAATACAATAATTGCTCTGATTGCATACTAGATTATATGGGGAATGTTAATTTTTATTTATGGGTCCTCAGGTTCTTCTTTTCATGGAATGGGTGCCAAAGCAATTATTCCGGCATTGATTGTATGTTTCCTGCAAAATGGGTTGTGTGAGGAAATTCTTTTAAGAGGTTTTTTATTAAAGCGACTTTGTGTAAAAATGAACTTTTTAAGTGCAAATAGTTTACATGCTTTAATTTTTGCGCTCTTACATATAGGAGTAATAGGGGAAAATGCTACATTATTGGGCGTATTTTTTATTCTATTGCAACCTTTTGTTGGCGGGTGGATGCTTGGGTATGTGAGCCAAAAACTATTTAAGGGTTCAATCATTCCTTCAGTAATTTTACACGGATTAGGAAATTACATATTAAGAATAATGGACGCATTTATGTTGCTATAAAAAAGACTGCTTTAGCAGCAGCCTGAGAAAAATCTGCGGTTGACGGATTTTTTTATACCTCTTAGGAGGTAGTCAGTATTATGCCCTTTTAGGGCTTGTGAAAACCATCGGTTTAACTGGTGGTTTTGATTAAGTAACAAGAAAGCCGTGAGCTGATTTCAACTCACGGCTTTCGCATATTTATTTCTATTGAAAGACCAGAAAATAGTATTCTTGCAGATACATATTTGTTCCAGTTCTTTTATTGGCTACCTATTTTCCCCAAACCTCATTTATTTTGTCTTTTATTTTCTGCTCAAAAATTTCAATAAGGCGTTTATTTTGCTCCACAATCGCCATTTCCTCGTTGATATTTTTAACGATTTGGTGTTGGATTTCAAGTGGTGGGAGGGGAATATCTAAATTTTGAATTACCCCAAGTGTTAGATATTTTGTTTGACTTCCAATAGACTGATTTTTAAGTTCACTAAGTTTGCTTTTCATAATCACTTTAAGATATAGATATACAATACTTTGCGTTTTAGTAGTTATCACATAAGTTCTCTGATAAGCATTAAATTTTCCATTATAGTATTTCACATCGTAATTGGCGGTGGAATTATTACCTGCTAATAGGAGCGCTTCACAATCAAATGCGTATTCGCCAATA
>JAVVVT010000054.1:0-10459 GCA_036652515.1 Oscillospiraceae bacterium | reverse complement strand
GATATACAATCCGTCTTTGCCTTTTTCAAGGTATGTGCCGGTGAGCTTTGAGAAAAAGCTTGCGACTTCATTTTTGCTGAGTACATCATTGAGGATAGCCCATCCCCTTTTATTATAACTGTTTTCGTTATAATCTGCAATATCCCTGCGAGTGGTATATTTTTGCTCTTTATCGTTGATTTTTAAAGAAAAACGAATGTCGGCATCATTCGTTGGTACAGTGTTATCTATATTTTTCACTTGATTTGCATCGAATATTACATAAGACAAACCCCTTTTTTTTGCCTCGTCACCATAGCCACCCGTTCCGCCTTCATCCAAGATTAAGCCGTCATAATCATATTCATTCTCTTCCAAAAATTCTTGCAAATCCATACCATCTAACCAGTCAGGCAACCCACTATCCATTAATGGTGTTCCAGTGCCCCATTGGCGATAATACTCATTCATGAAAATATTTCTTTCGGTTTTATTTCTTGTATCAAACGGCTTAGTCATATTAAGGTATACTTCGTAAGTTTTCGGTGCATCTGCGGAACGCTTAACTCCTAAAGAGCTTGCACCTACATTTTGGTAATTATTTGCGTAAGACTGGTTCTCCGTAAAATAAGTTCCGCTTTTAAATTTGGTGAATGTGCCATTTGGTGTGCCGTGATACATTACTTTTAAATTACCGTTAGTGTCACGCACCTTGCTCTTCTTAAAATATTCATGCTGCTGTTCACTAAGTTCGTTGCCGTGACTGTCTACCTTTAAGCTGAATTGTTTATTTTGGCTTTCATTTTCCCCAAAAACTTCATTAAATGGCACACCAGATAACTTGACTTTATCACCCGCATATGTTATATTACCTGTGTAACCATTCTGGCGAGGGACGCTTGGCATTTTAGAAGCCAAGTTTCCGACTAGCTGTTTGGTTATTTTTTTATTGCCCGAAAGATACATCACCTCACTGTCTTTAAGAAAGTCTTCGTTTCCTGTTTCTTTTCCATAAGCACTGGTCAACTTTTGCATATCATCAATAACAATTTTATTTTCTATCGGTCTTAGGTCAAGCACTACTGCCATAGGTTGCCCTGCAATATCTTTAATACTCGAAAACGCAACTACTCTTGTATTTCGACTTCCGCCCCTGACATTCCTGCTTTTTAATATCATAATTGGATTTTCTAATACTTGTGGTATCTTTTTTATCTCTTCAATGCTCATTTCAGGGTGTCTTTTCAAAATATTATTTATTTTGTCACTTAGCATATATATGCTGTTTTCTATGGCACCAAGTCCCTGAAGAACATCACTGGTACTGCCTAAAATAAATGTTTCACCGGCGGTCTTTCCATTTGAGTACCAATTATTTATATCTTTTTCAAAGTTCTCGTTTACGCTATACCTAACCTCTCCTCCCCCACTTTGCCCCTCGCCCCTCATCAGATTAACCAGCGTTCTTTCCGCCTCGTCTAACATTGCCTTTTGACTGCCTGTAAGCTTTATGGCAACCTTATTTTTAATACCTCTGATAAAATCTAAAAGACCGTCAACTAAATTACGGTCTTTTTTTATTTTGTCTAAAAGCTCGGAGTCCCCATCAGCTATTTGAGGAAGAATTTTCTGTGTGACTTTTAAAATTACCTCCTCTTCAAGCTTTTCAGCGCTTATATTTCCATTTTCATCAGATATACTTTTAATTACCTCGGCGCTATTATTATTTCCATAAGCATACCTCACATCTTCAGCGTACTTTGTAAGTAAACTGCTGGAATTGATAACATTGGTGATAGAAGATTTATAGCTGTTCCATTTTGTAGTGTTCTGCACCATATTATGACCGATTTCGTGTACTGCCACCCCAAACATAGGCGCCTGGCTTGCTGTGTTAACATATATATCGCCATCACAGTTAAACCCTTCAGGGGCATTTTCATTTGTATCAGAAAAGAATATTACCTTTTTCCCTTTGGTTTTAGCAAGCTCCTCAATATTTTTAATATCGTTTTCAAGTCCGCTATTTACCGCTGCCTGCCTCAATTGGGTCTGTTTTATGTTTTTATTGGCATTATCTATGGTTGCCTTTAGCTCTTTTTCTCCTATTATACCCTCGTTATAAAGCTGTTTTGTATCGGATATTCTTTGCGACTGTTCGTTTGTCATTTTTTCAACAGCATTTTCAGCCTTTCCAAACACCTTATCATCTGCAAACGTGGTTTCCTTAAAAGTTTTTTCGGCATCTGCCCTTATTTTTGCGCTTTCGGCGGCGGCTCTGTCAGCCTGTTCCACCGTGTGGTATAAGGCAGTCTTTTTAGCTGCCTGTGTTACAAAATCGGGCTTTTTGGCATTTTTAATACCCTCTACCTCATACTCTTTGAGCTTACGCTTTTCGCCGTCTGTTTCTTCTGTGGTGCCTGCTTTTTGGCTTGTGCCTGTCATCTTGCCAAAAGCATAGCCGCCGCCACTTAGCATACCGCCGCTTAAAGCTCCGCCAAGCAAAGCAAGCGATAAATCTTGTAAGGAAAATTCCGCCTCAGGGTCTCTTTGCGCAATGTCCACAAGCCAGCCGGCTACATATGACAAGCCCTCCTCGCCTGCTTCACTCATCATACTTTTAAACATCTCGTTTATCGGACCTTTTCCGGTTCCCATCGCAATCTTAACAAGAGAGTCAACACCCATTTTTTCTGTGGCTGCCTCAATGCTGCCATCAACTATCCCTCTGAAAACAGCCTCATTAAGACCTTTACCTTTTTGTGTTTGTTCATACATTGTCTGGCCGGCGGCGCTAACTGTAAGCCCGGCAAGCGGAAGGGCTATACTAACCGGTGCAAGAGGCATAAAATAGGCATTTTGCAAGGCGCTGATAACTGTATTTGTTAAAAACTCACCTGTGGGGGTGAGTTCCTCTGTGGCGATTTTTCGGCTGTCATCGGCAAGCTGGAGTAGTTTATAGCCTATGTTATTTTTATTTAAAGTTTCTGATTTATCCGCTTCACTTTTGGCATTAAATAGCTCCTTGAGCTGTTCTCCGTCTGTGCCATCATAATCATAAATCTTACGGGCAGCTTTAGCCCCTTCACCCGTTAAGCCTTGATATATACCTACACCGGCATTAATAATCCCACCTGCTGTACCATAAGCGGCAGCTGAAGCGACATTCTCGCTCCAGCCATCGCCCTTTAGCTCACCATTGGCTACGCCTTGGTTCTCCATAAGTATTCTTGTGTCCTGGCTAAGATTGATATCATTGTTCTTCAGCTTTTTAAAAGCTGATGTTTTTATATCATTCCAGGCTTGATTAATCCCACGCCCCACATCACCGTCCACGCCGGGCTCGCTATACAGCCCTTGGTTTTCTATTTCGGTAGGTAGTTTCACCCGCTCTGTGCTCAAAGGTAATCCCATTTTATTTGTGATAACAGGTGCAAAAGTGCTCCCTTTTAGCTCAGTGTTTTCAAGGGCTCTTTTGCGAAAAAGCGGAATATCGGTCTCCTGGCTATATTCTCCCTGCGGAATTTTATCACCTGTATTATCAATAGACGGTATTACGTCCTCGACATTTTCAAGCTCAAGGCGTGGAAATACGTTCTCAAAATCTTCATCAGTGAATTTTAATGTTTTTTTCATTAGTACATTCCTAACTTCCTTAGATATTCCTTACTCTGTGCTTGATTTGTAAGTTATTTGTAAGTTACTAACCAATTTTACCCCATTTTTAGCCACTATTTCAAAAGAAAAACCCTGTAAAATAGCCTATTTCAGCTAAATTACAGGGTTTAAATTTATGGTGCGAGTAACAGGACTTGAACCTGCATGTCCGTAAAGACATATGAACCTGAATCATACGCGTCTGCCAGTTTCGCCATACTCGCATATTGTCTTATTATTATATATAATAATATCGGAATAGTCAAGTGATTTTTATATAATTTACAGGTAGGGCAAAGAAAATTCAAAATTCAACTTTCAAGGGGCAGATGGGGGGTAAGTCAAGGGGCGGATATCGTTAACTTGCAGCGGCATTGACTGCCCCTTTTGGTAAGTTTATGACAAGATATTTTTGAGATACGTCTTTAACTTTTCGGTGACACTGACTTCCTCTTTGGTGAGCTTATAACAAAATGCTTTTGGCGGATATCATTAGCTTTGCAGCGGCACAGACCGCCTCACCGGCAAGTGTATGACAAGGTATTTTTGAGATACGTCTTTAACTTTTCGGTGACACTGACTTCCTCTTTGGTGAGCTTATAGCAAAATACTT
Organism: Oscillospiraceae bacterium; assembly: GCA_036652515.1. GTDB lineage: Bacteria > Bacillota > Clostridia > Oscillospirales > Ruminococcaceae > RGIG3102. The sequence continues at coordinate 6,210 of JAVVVT010000054.1, read as the reverse complement.
TTGGTAGGTATATTTAATTTTTCGGTGGTATTGACTTCCTCTTTGGCGAATTTATCCTAATATATTTTGAATTTGTAAGCTAAAATGCGACAATATCAAAATTAAAGGGGGCAAGGTCTGCTTATTCACCCTTGGGCTGTGTGGAGAAATACCGACAAAGTGCTTTATAGTACACCTGAGCGGATTTTTTGCACCCGTCGTCTCTCCCCCAGTTTTCCACGTCGTTGTAGTTGGTGATAAAGCACTGTTCCACTAAAACGGCAGGGCAGGAAGGCTTTTCTATTATGCCAAAACTTTTTTGACTGTGCACCTTTGTATCGCTGATTTCTGCCATTCGCTTAGAGTTTCCGCTGTAATAGGCAAAGCGTATTCCGCAGTTATTTTCTCCCCTCAAATGATTTCCGGCTTTTTCCATTTGAGAGGCTATGCAGAGGGCTAAATCCATAGATTTTTTTGAATATTCTCTGCCGGGTGGAGTGGGAAAACACTCAAATCCGTGGGATCTACGGCTGCTTCCGTCATAATTTCCGTGTATGCTGATGAGCACCGCCGAAAAATTTTCGTCCGCCCTCCTTGCACGCAGTTCACTGGAGGGGTCGCTCCCCCATTCTCTGGTGTAAAAAGGGGAAAAGTTTTGGTCTTTATCCAAAAAGTCATAAAGATATTTTGCGGTTGTTTCACACAGGTAAAGCTCGTCAATAATACTTTGAGCACCCGTGTCCATACCTCCGTGCCCCGGGTCGATAGCCACGACGTAAGGGGCTTGTGTAGGCAGTGGGTACGCAGATGTCACTCGGCTTTGGACGGTGCAGATACCTATGCCATAAAACAGCTCATTAAGATTTTGCCCGTGGGAAAAACAGGTGAAAATACAAAATATTGCCCACAGTCCACAGATGACTTTTTGTATCATAAATGGATTTCTATATGATTTTGCACCTTTTGAAATTATGGAATTTTCAATCGTTTTCATAGGGTGACCTCAGCTGGGACAGACTGGCAAAAGTGTAGCCTTGAGCCTCCCATTTAGACAGTTGTTCGTCTAATATCAAGGCGTTTGTGGCGCTGGTGGTGTGGAGAAGTATAATAGAGCCGTCGAAGGTGCGTGAGGCGATTTTTTCAAAAGCATATTCTTTTGAGGGCTGGGCGTCAAGCTTCCAGTCCACATAGGCAGTGCTCCACAAGACGGTGGTATATCCTATCTCATTTGCCCATTGTAGGTTCTCTGTGGTGAATTTCCCTTCGGGGGGGCGATAGTATTTGTCTATCTCTCTGCCCGTGGTCTCAAAGAAAACCTGCTCGGTGGCAGATAGTTCTTTGATGAAATCATTTTTGCTTTTTTGGCGCATATCCGGGTGGCGATAAGTGTGGTTACCTATTATATGCCCCTCGTCTATCATTCGTTTTATCAGTGCCGGATTTTCTTTTATAAAAGGACCTACCACAAAAAATGCCGCTGTGGCATTATGCTTTTTTAATGCGTCCAGCAGAGCCGTGGTGTTGCCGTTTTCATACCCTGCATCAAAGGTTATGTATATGACTTTGGCACAGGTGTCTCCACAGTAGTAAGAATTATACTTCTTGAGCTCCTGGGCGGATAAATTCGGCGTAGGCGCTTCTCCGCTGCGCTCAAAATGCACTCCCCACTCATAGCTCCCCACGAACAGAGCCTCGCCTGACTTCCTCACACTCAGCAGTGCGGCGAACATCAAAGTCAATATTAACATAAGGGCTATTATAAGCCTACTAAATCTTTTTCCAAAACAAAAAAACATATCAATCACCCATTTCTCTATAATTTATGCGCAGAATGGTGAAAAAATGAATTTTGGACTTGAATATTCACTGTCATAAATTGTATAATTAGGTATTATAAGCAAATAAATTGTTAAGGAATATATATGAAGAGAATTTTAGCCGCTGTATTGGGTGGAATATTGCTGTTGTCCCCCTGTTTGACCTGCTTTGCCTTGAGCCCTCAGCCCGATGTGAAAAGTGAAACTGCGGTGTTGATGGACGCTAAAACAGGGCAAATTTTATACGATAAAAATATGAATGTTCAAATGTACCCTGCCAGCACCACCAAAATTATGACAGGTCTCCTGGCGGTGGAAAAGGGAAATTTGACCGATGTAATAACTATGGATAAGGAGTCGATTTTTTCCATAGGTCGTGGCACCAGCCATATCGCTTTGGACGTGGGGGAACAAATCACCCTTGAACAGGCGCTTTATGCCGTCTCCATTGAGAGCGCCAATGATGCTGCCAACGGAGTGGCGGTTCTTTTGGGCGGAAGTATGGATAACTTCGCCCAGATGATGAATGACAGAGCTAAAGAATTGGGAGCGAAAAACACCCATTTTGTCAATGCTCACGGGCTGCATAATAAAGACCATTACACCACCGCTTACGACCTGGCTCTCATAGCCAAAGAGGCGATAAAATACGATAATTTCAACAAAATTTTCAGCACAGAAAAATATACCATTCCCCCTACCAACAAGAAAAAAGAAGTTAGGTCTTTTTATTCCCAAAACTGGTTTTTAAACGGGGCTTTGAAATATGATGGAATGATAATGAGCAAGACGGGCTGGACGGGAGAGGCGGGGCACACGATGGTTTCAGTCGCCCAGAGGGGCGAGATCAGCCTGATTGCCGTAGTTATGAAATCCACTGCAAAGGCGGACAAGTGGGACGATACCACCGCTTTGATGGACTGGGGATTCAGTCAGTTCAAGGCTGTCCCCTTGAGCGGAGAATTTATATCCCTCTCTGCGCCGGAAGAAATCCCCTGTGGTGATGAGGGCAAGTTGATAATCCGCCGAGAGGACATCACCGCCCCCGATGCAAAAGTGCTTTTATATGACGATTTGAGCGCAAAAGATGTACAGGTGGATTTTGCAAATCCGGTTTTGTCACAGGATTTGAGCCAGGCGACAATGGACGCATCTATGTATGTGATGAAAGAGGGGGGCAGTCGATACGAGCTGGGTACCACCAAGGCGACGGCGAATGTGAGCGAGAGAAAATTGACGGCAATAAGCCACGATATTCCCGAAAATAAACTGGGCGACCTGTTCACGGTAATACTTTTCACCCTCCTTAGTTTTATAGGAGTTATGATATCCGACGTGTTGCTCAATAAAAGAATATAACAAATAAAAGGCACTCTGAAGTTTATTTTCAGGGTGCCTTTTTTATGGGGTGACAGAAGTTATCTTATCTTTAAAATCGCAGTTTGGAGAAAATCATCTCCTCACCTCCGGCGAGAATATATAAGGTGGGGCATATCTTTGCCGTTGTAGTGCTTTGCAAACTCGCCCTCGGCTTTGAGGGAAATCATCTCCTCACCTCCTGCATGAATATATAAGGTGGGGCATATCTTTGCCGTTGTAGTGCTTTATAAACTCGCCCTCAATCTCCATTCCCAACTTTTGGGCGAGGCGGCGAGAGGCGGTGTTGTCAGGGCGAATTTCCGCTATCACTTTTTCTGCGCCCAAGTGGCTGAAAGCGTAATCCATACAAGCCTTTGCACCCTCTGCGCCATAGCCCTGCCCCCAATATTTTTTGGCCAGGATATAGGCGATACCCATATGCTCCCTGCCCCCAATATTTTCAATCAAAGGACCCATAACACCTAAGAAGTTCAGAGTTTCCTTTTCGATTGCGGCAAAATAGCTGAACCCCTCTTTTGAATATCTCATCAAGTTTTTATCAATCCACTCCTTGAGCTCCTCATCGCTGAAAGCGTGCTCCCAAGCGTACATAACCTCTTTGTCTTTGAATATCTCGCACAGTAAGGGGAAGTCATCTTTTGAAATTTTCCTGAAGAATATTCGCTCAGAGGATAAAACTATATCCATAGATACCTCCTAAAGTCACTTATGAAAGATTTAATTTTTTACTCAGGAAATAATTGCAAACAGTTAAGCATAAGGCGCTTACAGCTAAAGAGTGTACCAAGGTAAAAAGCATAGTGATAGTTATTGCAGCTGCGGGATTTGCATTCAGAGATGCAATTAAGGAGTTAAAGTTTACATTTTTAAGGGCAAAACTTCCCGCAAAGCCCATAAGAGCAGTGCTTGCCACATTAAGTGCCATCTCTGAGCCGAAAAATACAATCAAGCTACCCACTATACGGTTTTTAGTCACATGAGGGCCTACGGATATCGCCATATATGCCAGTGAATAACAGAACACTATACCCATTATAGTGGCGAATATGACGGAAATTACAGCCAAGACAATTTCAGGTGTAATCAATGGAAGCAAGGTTTTTATAGCTACTGACAGCTCATAAGCGGGTATTCTTGAAATTCCCATAATCAAAATAGGCACGGCAATCAAGCTGAAAGCGATGCTTATAATCGCCCAAGCAGTCGCCACTATCAGTTTGGCGGCAATGTGAGAAGCTGCGCTTACAGGCAGGCTGAACATAAAATAACCCTCTACGTCCATAAGATTTTTGCTAAATCTTGCAATCTCCAAAATCACTGTTCCGAATATTATTGCAAAGATGCCGATGAAGGTGGCTATCATAAGCATAGCCAATATGATGTCCGGAAGATTGCCGATGTTCAATTCGCTGCTGCTTATAGTGGTAAAATAGGAGACGATAACAGTAAAAACAATGACGGCGGTGAGAGCCAAATATGACGGTGCATAGGCTTTTGCCGTCTGCTTAAATTCATGCTTTAATAATTTTCCTAACATCTGAACACCTCTCTGAATACGCCGTCAAGGCTCATTCCCTTTTCTTCTCTTATATGGTCCACGCTGTCGCACAGGACAATTTGTCCATCTCTGATGAAGATGACGTCGTCTAAAATATTTTCTATGTCGCTGACTAAATGGGTGGATATGATTATGCTCGCCTCTGGTCTGTAAGCACGCAAAATGGTATTTATAATATACTCTCTCGCCGCAGGGTCAACTCCGCCGATGGGCTCATCTAAAATATATACAGAGGCATCACGGCTCATAGTTAAAATCAGAAGGACCTTTTCTCTGGTGCCCTTGCTCATCTCTTTGATTTTCATATTCACGTTGATTTTTAGGCTGGAGAGCATCTCATCTGCCCTTTGGGTGTTGAAATCCTTAAAGAAATCTCTATACAATTCCACCGCCTCTTTTGCGGTGATATTTGTGGGTAGACACTCTTTGTCTGACAGGTAGGAGACGATGTTTTTGCTGGAAATTCCGGGGGTAAAACCGCCTATCCTCACCTCTCCGCTGCTCTGGGTTAAAAGGTTTGCCATTATCTTAATCAAGGTGGTTTTGCCGGCACCGTTTGGCCCCAAAAGCCCCACAATTTTGCCACTCTCCACGGTAAAAGTCACATTTTTTAAAGCTTGATGACCTGAGAAATTCTTGCTGAGTTCCTTACATTCTATAAGTGTCGCCATACTATTTTTCCTCCGCTGCTTTTTCAAGCAAATCTATTATGTCGCTTTTTTTATAACCAAGCTGTCTCATCTGTTCTAAAAAATCTTTTGCTTGCTTATAGGCTACCGACTGCCTTAAATTCTCTATCATCTGGGTGTCCTCCGTAATTGTGCGCCCGGCGGTTCGCTGGGTCGTAATATATCCTGACAGCTCAAGGTCTTGCAATGCTCTTTGCATAGTGTTTGGGTTAACTCCTGCCTGAGCTGCAAGGTCTCTCACACTGGGTAAGCGCTCCCCTGTCTTGTATTCACCGGATAAAAGCGCAAATTCTATCTGCTGGGTTATCTGCTGATAAATTGGTCTGTCAGCGTTAAAAATCCATTTCATAATTTCTCCTCTCTGTGTTAGTGTATTAATCGATTAATACAATCATACAGCATTTTTTTGAAATGTCAATAGTTTATTAAAAATTTTTATAAAAAGTCAAACCACCTTAGCCGCTTATCTATGAAAGTAAGCGACTTAGGTGGCAAAAAGTGGGATATATTCGATTTTTATTAGCTGAAAGGTAGGCAAAAATGGTGCTTTTTATCTGCTCAAGATATTCTTATATTTTTTTCGTGTGTGGGAAGGGGCGATGCCAAGGAGCTCTTTATAGGATTTAGACAGGTGGAACGCCGACGAAAATCCCAATTCTTCGCTTATCTGCTCGATGGTTTTGTCGGTGGAGATAAGGAGCTGCTCTGCCCTTCTAATCTTCATCTGGGTGAAATATCTGCTGGGGGACACCTTAAAAATCTCGTTGAAGCATTTGTAAAGCTTGCT
>JAVVVT010000053.1:0-10614 GCA_036652515.1 Oscillospiraceae bacterium | reverse complement strand
AATATATGTATAGTTCATTATTCCGCCATTTTTTATTTTTATTGTATCATATTCACCGGCATATGTGTAGCTTAAAAATTTTTGTATTTACCGTATTCTATCTTTTACACCGTGATAGCGAGCCCTGCTTTTGTTTAAGAATAGGGCTCACCGCTTTTTTTTGCAAAATCAGGGTAAGCCTATGAAAAACGAGGGTTTTGAATGAAAAATTCAAAACCCTCGCCGGGCATCATAAACACCGACTTTGTAAGCCCTGCATCTGTTTTGCCTATTATTATGGTGTCCTCGAGCGGATTTGAACCGCTGGCCTTCCCCTTAGGAGGGGGACGCTCTATCCAACTGAGCTACGGGCGCCTATCTATTAAAACTGTTTTCACAGTAGTCAACAATATTAAAATTTAGTGGTCAAATAGTAGTCAAAGGCACAAAACCAAGCAAGCCAAATCGCCACAAAGCCAGTAATCATGCCATTTTGCACAATCCTTCATCTGCAAATGTCAGAACTGTCGGAGGCGAATACTCTATCCAGCTGAGCTACTGGCGCGTATATTAAATTTAAAACAACGACAGTATATCACAAATTTGCTGAAAATGAAAGTGGGTTTTGAAAATTCCTATTGCAATATTTGATTTGATATACCACCCAAAGTGCCTATCGCTATCATATGAGCGATAAAAATCTTGAAATAAAAGGCAAAACAAGGCGGTGAAAACATTGTGAAATATCAAATTATATATGCTTTATGCTTTTTGTTTTTAGGGCATTTAATGTTGCAATACAGGCACTATTTAAGCAAAATCCACATTTACTTAAAAGATGCTGTGATTTTTATGTGAACAGAATAATACAAAACAGTTTCAAAAGACATTTTCGCTTGCAACTTAGGTGACTTTGCTGTAAAATAATTAGGACTTCTCAAAAGGCCTTTTTTATTTTCACACAAAACCTTTGAGTGAAGGGCAGAAAACCTTGCGGAAATTTCCGTTTTAATGAGATAAAATTTTGGAGGATATAAATGAATAAAAGAAAATTTTTAGCACTTTCCCTCACCGCTGTGATGACACTCAGCTTGTTTGCAGGCTGTTCAAAGGGCGGAGATTCAAGCGGTTCAGGCGCCGATACAAAATTCAGTTACAGCGATGGAATAGACGAAAACGGATACTTTAAAGATGTCAAGGCACTTGATTATGTGAAATTGCCGGATTACAAATCCTTTACAATTCCCAAAGAAAAGACAGTTGCCACAAAGGAAGCTATCCAGGCAAAACTTGATGAAGTCATCGCTAAATTCACCACACACGAGCCGGACAAAGCTTCCACAAAGAAAATCGCAGACGGGGACACTGTCAATATAGACTATGTGGGCTCTATCGACGGCATTGAGTTTGAGGGCGGCACAACAAACGGCAAAGGCACAGACGTGACAATCGGCGAGACAAATTTCATTGACGATTTTATTCAGCAGCTTGTAGGACATAAAATCGGTGATAAATTCAATGTAGAGGTCACTTTCCCAGATGATTACGGCAAGGAAGAACTGAATGGAAAAGACGCAACTTTCAACATAACAATCAACCATTTTTACAAGCCCATAGTGCCTGAAATCAATGATGAATTTGTGGCAAAAAACCTTTCAGGCTATTACAAGACTGTGGAGGAGATGATGAAGGGCTTTGAAGCGCAAATCATTGACACACAGGTTAAATCACACATTCAAAGCTTGATTTTTGCCGACACTGCTCTTGAAAAATATCCGGAATCTTTGATAGAATATGAAAAATCAGCTACCAAGTATGGTATGGAGGCATCTGCCGCACAGTATGGTATGAAGGTTGAAGATATGCTCAGTATGTATGGATTTGACACCATAGACGCATACATTGAGGGCAATATGGACAACTTGAAAACTAGCGTAGCCTATGCGCTTATAGCACAGGGCGTATGCGAGGAAAACAAGCTTGTGGCTGACGAAAATGATGTAAAAACTTATTTCAAAAAGAACTTTGGCACTGAGGATTACTCGGAATTTACAAAAATTTACGGTGAAAATTACCTGAGAAATGTAGCACTCAGCGAAAAAATGATGGACTTTTTAGTGGAGAATGCCACAGTAGAAGGCTAATTTTATAAAATAAACAAGAAAAGCGGTTCGTTTTGAGCCGCTTTTTTGCTTATAAATAATTGAAAATAATCAAAACAATGATATACTGTATTTGAATAAACCATTTTAAATGTATGGGTGAAAGCTATGTTAAATTTACCGACAGCAGCAATCAGTGTGATAGAAATCTTGCAGCAAAACGGCTTTGAGGCGTTTGCTGTGGGAGGCTGCGTGCGTGATGCCCTGATGGGCAAAGCTTGTCACGATATTGATATAACCACCGATGCACTTCCTGAGCAGGTTGCCTGTGCGTTTGGAAATTATCCTGTGATACCCACGGGAATAAAGCACGGCACGGTTACGGTGATGATAAAAAATGAGCCTGTGGAGATAACCACCTACCGCACTGAGGGAGAATACACTGATTTAAGGAGACCAGATAAGGTTTCTTTTGTGGGGGATATACGCATGGACCTCGCCCGCAGAGATTTTACCATAAATGCCATCTGTTACAACCCTCAAATGGGCGTGTGTGATTATCAGCAGGGGTGTGAAGATGTGAAAAACAAGGTCATACGCTGTGTAGGTCAGGCGAGAAAACGATTTTCAGAGGACCCTTTGAGGATTTTGCGTGGGCTTAGATTTTCTTCTGTATTAGAGTTTTCCATAGAAAATGCCACGGAAAAAGCTATGTTTGAAATGGCGCCTCTACTAAAAAATGTGTCGGGAGAAAGACTGCTTTGCGAGATGTCAAAGCTCTTGTGCGGCAAGGGGATAAAGGAGGTTTTGCTGAAATATTCGGATATTCTCTCTGTCATAATACCCGAGATAAAGGCTATGAAAAATTTTAAGCAAAACAATCCCCACCATATTTATGACGTGCTCACCCACACGGCGGTGGCACTGGAAAATACTCCGCCTGAGGAGATATTGAGGTTTGCGGTGCTATTGCATGACATAGGCAAGCCATTTTGCTACACCCAAGACGAAAAGGGTGTGGGGCATTTTTATCGCCACCCCAAACTGAGCGAGAAAATCTCTGAAACGGTTATGAACAGACTAAAAGCAGATAATAATATGAAAAAAGTCGTCTGTTTTTTGGTCTTAAATCACGATGTTAGTATACCACCCACCGAAAAATCGGTAAAGAGGGCATTGAATAAATACGGTTATGATATGCTCATTATGCTTCTAAAAGTTAAGAGGGCGGACAATTACGCCCAAAATATAAAGGATTACAACAGGAGAAAAGAGTACGATTTGCTTGATGAGATAATCGATAAAATACTCTTTGAAAAAATGTGTTTTTCCCTGAAAGATTTGGCAGTGAACGGAGACGATTTAATATTGGCAGGTGTCCCCAAGGGGAAAAGAATAGGGGAGGGCTTAAACCTACTTTTAGAGCAGGTGATAGACGAAAAAATCCAGAACGAAAAATCCGCATTGTTGGTCTACACAAAAGGGCATTTATTGAAATAAGCTTTGCGACGTGATGAAATAAGCTTTGCGATGTGGCGAAATAAGCTTTGTGGTGCGCTTAAAGCCATCGCTCACCCACAGCAAAGTCGCCATTAGTGAATAGAAGAAAAACCTATGTAAAAGCTGCGGCGAGAGCCGATTTTAAGCAATTTAATTGGAGAGGATATTGAGCTTTAGGGCGAGGAAACTCTCTGCAAATCTTTATTTCAGATATATTTATTTACAATGGCTTCCATTTTATCCCATACATTTTCCATCTCTTGAACCAACTTCAGCTGGGTTCTTGCCCTGTCAAGATTTTGATATTCACGGTCCACTTTAAAATATGTATCGCCCTGTAAAAAGTCGGTTAAAAATCTTATTGCGCACTCTAAACTCATCAGCTTTGCCCCAAAGACAAGGCAATGTTTCTCTTCAAGGGTGAGGGCAGCGCCTGCCGCCTCCAAATACCCCTTTGTATATGCCTCAAACATCTCTAAATCAAAACGTACAAGAGATAAATCCCTCTCGTCCTCTTGGGCGGTGTTAGCACCAAAGCGGATTGCATCACCAAAATCGTTGACAGACAGCCCGGGCATAATGGTGTCAAGGTCGATGACACAGACACCCTCGCCTGTGTTTTCGTCTATCAAAAGGTTGTTTAACTTGGTGTCGTTGTGGGTGAGGCGCAGGGGCAACAGCCCGTTTTTCACCTTGTCTGTCAGGTAATTGCAATGGGATTTTCGCTTTAAAATAAAATCGATTTCATTTACGGCAAATTTTACACGATTTAATTTGTCTGCGCACAATGCTTTTTCAAAATCCATAAATCGCACAGGGGTGTTGTGAAAATCCTTGATAGTTTCAAAAAGCGTGTGGGCAGGGTAATCTTTTAGCTGCCACATAAAATATCCGAAGCTCTTGGCGGCGCTATAAAATTGCAGGGGCGTCTGTGCCTTTTGCAAGCATTTTGTCCCCTCTATAAATTTCATACAACGCCAAACTCCTCCGTGGCTGTCAAAAAAGCAATTGTTACCTTGCTTACTTTTGAGCACAGAGAGGGTATGTCTGTTAGGGTCTTTGCCGTTTTCTATAATTATCTTTTTTAGATATTCAGTGACGTTTACAATATTATCCATAACTTCTGTTGGACGTTTAAAAACGGAAGTATTTATTTTTTGCAAGATAAAGCGTGAGGTCTTTTGGCTTGTCACCCGTACGGACACAAGAAAAGTGTCATTTATATGTCCACTGCCGTAAGGCGTGGCGCTTATGATTTCACCGCCTAAGTCGTATGCCCATAAAGCTTTGATTAGGTCGGTATTTTTTTCACCCATAATAATGCCTCCGTTTAAAATATAAAAAATATCTTTGATACAATTTTGCCACAACACAGGAGGATAAGTCAATAGCCCTCTATGGAGGGCAAAAATAAAGAGGTGGAATTAACCACCTCTTTACAATTTTATTATCAATTAGTCTGCGAGCTCAAACTGGTCGATGCCCACACCGCACAGCGGACACTCAAAATCTTCAGGCAAATCTTCAAACAGAGTGCCGGGTTCAATACCAAGCTCATCGTCTCCTAAGTCTTCGTCGTATGTCCAACCACAAACTACACAACCGTATTTAGCCATAATTGTTCTCCTTATTATCGTTTTTATCTCCTGTCATAGAGATACTAAGGGCATTTTATTACTATACCCACCGCTTTGTCAAGGGTTTTCACTAAAATTATACGAACTAAAGTTAAACATTTTTCGCAAAGTATTAAATATGCCTTTATTTGTATAAGTTATCTAAAATAAGGTAATTTTTTTCTTCGATTTTACATTACAAAATCGGTTGTTTTAAAAGCCATAGAGTGTTATAATGACAAAGTATTTGAAAATTGAAACTTGTGAATTTTATATGAAAAATTCAAGAATTAAGAATAGAGGTGTTTATATGTTTAAAAAGGGCTTTAGCAACGAGATTTATATGGAAAAACAGGCACACGAAATCAAGGAGAGAATAAACCGCTTTGACGGTAAACTTTATTTGGAGTTCGGCGGCAAGCTCTTTGACGATTTTCACGCCTCAAGAGTTCTGCCGGGATTTGAGCCTGACACAAAAATAAAACTGCTTCAATCCTTGAGCGATGAAGCGGAGATAATTTTTTGTATTTCCGCCGATGATATTGAAAAAACAAAGGTGCGTGCGGATTTGGGAATAACCTATGATATGGATATACTGCGCTTGATAGATGAGTTTAAGCATATGGGAATAGGCGTCAACAGCATTGTGCTCACAAAGTATAACAGGCAGCCTGCCGCCGATAATTTTGTAAATAAACTGAATAATTTGGGGATAAAAAGTTATAAGCACTACATAATACCCAACTACCCTGCCGACGTGAACACAATTGTGAGCGATGAGGGGTATGGAAAAAACGAGTTTGTGGAGACCACAAAACCGCTGGTGGTAATCACCGCCCCAGGCCCAGGAAGCGGAAAATTAGCCGTCTGCCTGTCACAAATTTATCACGAGCACAAGCGTGGAAGATATGCCGGCTATGCCAAGTTTGAAACTTTCCCCGTGTGGAATTTACCCTTGAAGCACCCTGTTAATTTGGCGTATGAGGCAGCCACTGCCGACCTTATGGACGTGAATTTAATAGACCCTTTTCACCTTGAGGCATACGGCGTCACCACCGTCAATTACAACCGTGACGTGGAGGCGTTTCCAATTGTAAAGGCAATCCTGAAAAGGATTACGGGAGATGAGAATTTTTATCGCTCCCCCACAGATATGGGCGTGAATATGGCTGGCTATGCCATAATTGACGACCAGGCGACACGGGAGGCATCGGCACAGGAAATAATCGCCAGATACTACACCGCCCTTTGCGATTTTAAATTAGGCAAAGCTTCTAAAGTGCAGTTGGAAAAGATGGAAAATATTTTGAGCCAGTTAAATCTTACGCCGGCGCAAGACCGCCCCTGTGTGGCACCCGCCAATCTAAAATCAGAGACCTCGGGCAAACCCGCCACAGCCTATGAGTTGACGGACGGCACCATAATAACAGGTAAAGCCTCGGATATAATGTCAGCCACCAGCGCCGCCACAATAAATGCCATCAAACATTTGGCAGGTATTCGTGATGATATTCAGCTGATTCCCGGGATAGTTTTAACCCCGATTATAACCTTGAAAAAAGATGTTTTAGGCTCAAAAGCTTCAGTTCTTAAACTTGATGACGTTCTGCTTGCCCTTACGGTGGCAACCTCCACCAACCCCACTGTGGCTATGGCGCTGGAACAGCTGCCAAAATTGCGTGGGGCGGATTTACACTCCACGGTTATGCTTAGAACAGGGGATTATTCAACCCTGAGAAAATTAGGCGTTCGCACCACCTGTAATGACGTGTTCCCAGAAAATACTATGTACTTTTAGAGTATAAAAGATAACAAAAGATAGGATAAAAGTGCGCCGATAAAAAGTGCCATAAAAGTGAGATAAAAATCGTGATTTTGTTTTATAGCCACAGGAGTGCTGGATTGTGGCATAGTAGGCATTAAATCTCACCACAAAAATATTATATTTGACAGCGTAGCAGGTAATCTGCTGCGCTGTTTTTTATCCCTCAAAAAGCCTTGGGTGGGGGAAGGGAAAAATAAAAATCCTCAAAAAGCCTTGAGTTGGGGAAGGGCAAATAAAAATTCTCAAAAAGTTTTGTGTAGGGGAAGAGTAAAAAAATGGTAATAGAATAGGCGGTGCCGATAAAACTCGGCACCGCCCACAATCATTGATTTAATTATATCAATCGCTATTTCTTGTTTGTCATAACATTTATTATATAGCCTTATATCACACCAAAAGGGGCAAAAATGTGCTTGCCAGCCCCAAGAAAACAAAGAAGCCCAAAACGTCGGTGGCAGTGGTCAAAAAGATTGAGCTGGCCACGGCAGGGTCGGCATGACAGGCTTTTAAAATCAGAGGTATCAAAAAGCCGAAAAATCCCGAGACAATGTTGTTGGCTATCATAGCGGCAAAAATTATCAGCCCCAGGTAAATATTTTTGTATTTGACAAATATTATAAAGCCTGTGATAAGCCCTGTGATACTGCCGTTTATAATACCCACCAGAATTTCTTTGACAACCTTTTTCCAGTCGGATTTCAAGGTCAGCTCGCCAAGGGTTATGGCTCGTATGACAATGGACATAGTCTGTGTACCCGCATTGCCCCCCATACCGGCTACAATAGGCATAACAGCGGCAAGAGCTACCACTTGAGATATGGTGCTCTCAAACATACTCACGGTCATAGCGGCTAAAAATGCCGTGGCAAGGTTGATGATAAGCCAAGGCAAACGCATTTTCACACTCTCGCCGATAGTGGAGTCAACGCTCTCTTCGGCGCTCACACCGCCCATCTTCAAGATATCCTCGGTCTGCTCCTCCACCAAGACGTCGATGATATCGTCAACGGTGATTATTCCCAAAAGAGAACCCTTGCGGTTGGTGACCGGAATTGCCTTTAAGTCATATTTTGAAACCAAGTGGGAGACTTCCTCCTGGTCGATATCAGGGGTGACACTGATGATGTTGTCGTCCATAATATCAGACAAAGTTTGATTGTCGTCAGCGGTAAAAATATCACGCAAGTCAGCTGTGCCAACCAGTTCTTTTTTGCTGTTCAAGACAAAAATGGTTTCAATTACTTCTGTTTTAGGGCCTATTTCCTTGATTTTTTTAAGGGCGCTGTCAATGGTGAGGGTGCTGGACAAGGCGATGTACTCAGTGGTCATAATGCCGCCGGCGGTATCATCGTCATATAAAAGCAAGCTTTGAATTTCAATGGTATCCTTGCTCTTCATCCGCTTCATAATCTCTTTGCGCAGATTTATAGGCAAGTTTCCCAATATGTCGGCGATGTCATCGTTGGACATAAATCCAAAAATCAACAGCAAGCTCTTGTAGTCTATAAGGCTGACAAATTTTTCCTGAACCTCTTCGTCCGCTTGCTCCAAAATCTGCGCCATATGCTCATCGTCAATCTTCTCATAGAGCGCCAGCAACTCCTCGTCGCTAAAATCCTCCAAAGCGATAGCTATATCGATGGCATAGACGGATTCTATAACATTGTTAAGTTCCTCTTCACTGCTGTTTAAAAGCAGGTCTTTTAGGTCGTACTCGTAGTCATCAAATTCCTCGTCGTCGGCGGTTATGGCATCGATGAGTTCCATTCTCTCATCATCAACTTCTTCTAAGGCGCTCTTCAAATCATCGGACATAACCTGTGCCTCCTTACAATAATCTCTTTTTTCAAAATAAAAATACCTCTCTTTCAGCGACGCCGAAAAAGAGGTCAGTATGGCTTAAAAGTCAACAACCTATGTCAAACGTCGCTATTCTGTTGTAGTTCGTACTCCCTGAAGGGTCGCTTGACACTGAAAGTCACTCCTTTTTATAGTTCAAATAGGAAAAAACATATTTTCCACACATTTATTTTATGCTATTTATACATTGAATGTCAACTGTTTTTTAAAGTAAATTTATCTTTGAGTATAGTAAATATTGGCTTTTTTACGTTTACTATAAAAAAATAAACCGTGCAAAATATCCCCCGTGATTTTAATAGCCTTTTAAAGCTTTTCTGCACTTGAGATAAACCCGCCACCCACAATCAGCTCGCCTTTATAGCAGACCACGCTTTGCCCCTTTGCAGCGGCTCTCAGTGGGCTGGCAAAACGCAGACGGATTGTCTCTTTGTCGGCATATTCCACCACCGCCTCATCGCCCTTTGCGGCGCTGCGGATTTTCACGGTGAAGACCTCTTGGGCGCAAAAAGGCACATCGGCGGTATAGACCACATCTTTTAGCGTCACACCGCTGAACAAATCTTCTCCTGCATAACCTAAAAGTATATCCCCGTTTTCGGCTATTTCTTTTATAAAAGCCGGCTTGCCTAAAGCGATGCCCAGCCCTTTGCGCTGACCCACGGTGTAATGATGCACCCCTAAATGCTTTTTCAGTTTTTGACCCTCGGGAGAGATAAAAAATCCGGACTTTCCAGTAAAACCTTTGCTTTGGATAAAATCGGCGTAATTCTTATCGGGGATAAAGCAAATCTCTTGACTGTCCGCCTTATCAGCGGTGAAAAGCCCCACATTTTTTGCCTTTTCACGGATTTCGGATTTTTCATACTGCCCTAAGGGGAGCAGCAGCCGTGAAAGAGTTTTTTGCGACAGGCGGTACAGCATATAGCTCTGGTCTTTGGCGGCGCTCATGGCTTTTTTGATGTGATAGACCCCGCCGACTTTCTCCACCTGTGCATAGTGACCGGTGGAGATATATCCCACGTTCAGCTCGTCCGCCAGCTTTTCAATGGTGGCAAATTTAACCAAGGGATTGCAGATCACACAGGGGTTTGGCGTCTGTCCGCCCACATATGAGCGGCAAAAAGGAAGAACCACATTTTGCTCAAAATCGCCGGTGGCATCTGCCACATAAAGTGGGATAGAAAGATGGTCGCAGACTTTTTTTGCATCTTCTACCGCCCCGTCGGAGCTTTTTGAAAATCGTATGACCACCCCAAGGACGTCCAGCCCTTGATTTTTAAGCATCTCTAAGCAGACGGAGGAGTCCACCCCTCCCGATACACCCACTAAAACTTTTGTATAATCTAAACCCATAATAATCTCCCTTTGGTTTTATATCCTTGATGTTTGAACATATTTTTTTACCCGACGTGATAAAGTCACATTGCAATGTAAAAATATATATAATATAATTAAATGAATACGGTTGAAGCAATTTTAAATAAATATATGAAAAAGATTGACAAGTATATTTACTGTTGTTATAATACAGACTTCTAAATTATAGGCATAATTATGATATAGATGTCAAGAATATTTACAATGATTAAATCACTTATGTGATAGCAGAAAATTTACAGCTTTCCTCCACAGCCAAAGCGTCGCACCTCTCATTTTCCTGGTGTCCGTCGTGCCCCTTTATCCAGTTGTAGGACAGCTGATGAGCGGATAAAAGAGGGAGCACCGCTTG
>JAVVVT010000052.1:0-10637 GCA_036652515.1 Oscillospiraceae bacterium | reverse complement strand
AATTCCGTTGTGTTGGGAACGTCAATATATTTATTTTTGATGTCCTTGGCAAAGCTCTTAATACGGTTTGTGAGCACCTTTGCCATCGCCTCAATCTCTGCTGTATCTGCCTTTTCATAGGCGTCGTTAAGGTTTTGATAGGCGTCCATAGGGAACTTTGCATCTATGGGAAGATAGACAAAATCGTCTCCGTCTCCCGGCAATTTAACTGCAAATTCCACCCGTTCTGTGCTGCCTTTTTTGGTGACCACGTTGGTTTGGTACTGCTCGGGGCTGAGTATTTGCTCTAAAATCGCCCCTAATTGAACCTCACCTAAGATACCTCTGGTCTTCACATTGGACAAAACTTTCTTTAAATCGTCTACCCCTGTGCCTAATTTTTGCATCTCTCCCAGTGATTTATACACCTGTTCTAATCTCTCGCTGACCAATTTAAAGCTTTGACTTATGCGGTCTTCAAGAGTTTTTTGTAGTTTTTCGTCCACTGTTATCCGCATTTCTTCAAGCTTTTTCTCGTTGCTCTCCTGCATTGAGGTGACACGTTTTTCTAACGTCTCCCTTATTTGGTTCAGCTGTACCTCATTCTGTTTTTGAAAAATGGCAAAGCGGTCATCGATAACTTTGGACATATCGCTGACGGTTCTGCGCAGGGTTTCAATGTTACTTTGAGTGTTCTCGCTAAACTCTTTAAAGCGGATTGCCTCCAAATTTGCTATCTGTGCCTGGGAGGAATGGGTGGCATTGTTTTGAATATCCATCTGTCTTGTGATGAAATCAAGGGTGGTTTTCTGGTTGTCGTCCATATATGAGCGGAGGCTCTCTTGGGTGGATTTTAGCTTCTCCTCCAAGTCTTTATCGCCTTTTTTACCCAGCAAATTCACAATATTTAAAACTATACTCACTGCCAATAGAGCGATTATGATGTAATCCATATTAATTTTCCTGTTCTGTACGGTTCTGTTTTTCTTCATTTAGGAGTGCAATAGCATCTTTTATCATACAGATAAAAGGCTCTCTGTCCACATCTAAAGAGACCGTGGCATTGGGCTGTTTATGTAGGGTGTTATGCACATCGGTGACCGTCATTCCATAAGTATATCTGCCGTCGATGTCCACTGTTACATAATAGTCGGCACTTTTTACTAACTCAGGCTTTGCCAGCCAAGCCAAAGCCAAGCTGTCGTGCATAGCAATGCCGGGGTTTTTCATTCTCAATTTATAGTGCTCTTCATAAATACCGCACATACCCAAAATTTTATCTGATAGAGGGTTGCCGTTTTTCTTGTATTCATCTAATTCTTCAAAGCTGATGTACCCTTTCCAGGTGGCATCAAGACAGGTCATAAACAATTTTAATCCGCTGTCAAAAAGTATGTGTGCCGCCTCCGGGTCTGCCATAATATTTGCCTCTGATACAAAGGTGACATTTCCCTTTAAAGTTGAGCCACCCATAAGCACCACCTGTTTAATCTTCGGTTTTAATTCAGGGTGAGCTAAAATCAGCGCCGCAACATTGGTCATAGGCCCTACGGGAACCAAGGTGATAGGCTCTTGTGAATTTTTTAACTGCTGTGCCATAAACTCCACCGCACTCATCTCAATGGGCTTAATTTTAGGCATAGGCAGAGGAGGTTTCATATCTCCAAGCCCGTCCCTACCGTGTACCACGCTAAATTCAGGGGGATTATATGGCTTTACTATGGGCTTATCTGCCCCTCTCGCCACAGGAATATCCTCTTTGCCTATGAGCTCTAATATTTTTAATGTGTTCTCGGTGGTCGCCTCAATGGGGCGGTTGCCATAGGTGGTGGTCAAGCCCAAAACCTCAAAACTCTCATTGCCAAGGGCGAGGCAAATGGCTATTGCATCATCTATCCCCGTATCCACGTCCATTATTATTTTAATTTTTTCCATAGTATTTCCCCTATTCAAAATGCGCTATGGCATCGGTTAAAAGCTGTATGTATCTTCCCAAATCCATCTGGGTGGCAAGGCTTACGTTGGGCGCTTTGCCAGAATAGCCCTTGTAATCAAAGACCGTCTGCCCCTGTGTCTCGCTGCCCTGTGTCTCGCAGACCACATAATAGTCCTCTGTCACAAGGCAGTCCTCCAACAAAAGCGCTGCCGCTGCGGTGGTGTCATATATGTGAAACTCAAAGGTGTCCACATCAAAATCTTCTCCCGTGCGCTCCTTGGCACGCTCTATCCAGGACATCTCGTGAGCCCAAAGTGCGTCCATCAAGCCCTTTAGCCGCTTTGCGCCGCCGTAGGCCCTTTTAAGCTGTTTGCCGTTTAAAGGATAATCCTCGCCGAATATAAGGTCTGCCATTGTTATGGGTATACCGCTTGAGAGAACCACTTGACAGGCGTGTGGGTCCCCCCATATATTAAATTCCGCATTTTGGGAATGGTTGCCGTAAGAGCGTGAACCACCCATCATATAAATTCTTTTTATGTATTTTTTCATATCTGGGTACTTTAAAATGGCTATCGCCACATTTGTCATAGGACCTAAAACCATCAAGACCATCTCGCCGTTTTCTTCTTTGGCAAGCTTGTACATCACGTCCCACGCCGCCTCATGGCTGAAAGTGCTGTGGGGAGCCGGCAGCTCATAGCCTGCCATTCCGTTTGCGCCGTGGACAGCGGAAGCGTTTTTAAGCTCCACAATCATAGGGCGGTTTGCCCCCTTTGCCACGACACAGTCAATGTCCAAAAAGTCCTTAAGAGCAAGGGCATTTTTGCTTGTGGCTTCAAGCCCTACATTTCCGTGGGTAGCGGTTATCGCCCTTATTTTAACTTTATCACTGGCGGCAAGCATAATAATTGCCAGGGCGTCGTCCACCCCCGGGTCTGTGTCTATAATAAGCGGTATTTTGTTCATAATATCCTCCATAACCTTTGATTTTATTAATTGTACCATATTTTAAATAATAATAGAAGTGTAATGTATGTTTACATATTATGTTCACATATGTATAATATTATATAGAGAATTGGAGTGATGAGATGCTTGGAAATATCAGAGCGCAAACCTGTGAGCTGAAAAGTGAAAATTCAGATAAATACAGCGCTGTCTACTGCGGTCTGTGCAAGACTTTAGGGCGTAGATACGGCGTTTTATCCCGATTTGCCCTTAACTATGATATGGCTTTTGTTGCCTTGTTATATGACGTATTAAACCAAAACACGCCCTCTATCTCCAAAGAAACCTGTTTTGCCAACCCCTTTAAACGCAAGAGCGTGGCGGGGCAGACACAGGGAATGGATTACGCCGCAGATATGCTAGTGCTCTTGACATATTACAAGATTTGGGACAATATATACGATGAGCGATTTTTAAAAAGGCTGTTCAGCCTATCACTTCTGCCCTTTGTGTATTTTAAATTCAAAAAGGCGCAAAAACTCCACGGAGAAATCGCCCTCGTCCTGAAAACTCAAACAGAGCAGCAGCAGATTTTCGAGAGAGAAAACGCCGATTTAGACAAGCTGTGTCTGCCCACCTGCCTTATGACCAAGGCGATTTTGCAGGGCTGTGTCCAAGAGGGCGAATTAAGGGAAAATTGCGGTCACTTCGGCTTTTTTATGGGTAGAGTAATCTATCTTTTAGATGCCTTAAAAGACCGATTAGAGGACGAAAAAGAGGGCAAATTCAACATTTTCAACATACAGCACCTGAGCTTACAACAGTCGAAAGAAGAGTGTTTTATGTCCTTGGGAGAGATGGCTTATTGGTATCGCCACCTGCCTGTGGACAGCGAAAAGGAAATACTTGACAACATTATATATTTAGGCATTGCCAGGAGTATTGAGTTCTCTGAAAATGCCGATGGGAGAAAATATGAATAGCTATGAAATTTTAGGCTTACAGTATGGGGCAAGCGAAGAGGCAGTGAAAAACGCCTACCGACAAAAGGCGATTGATAACAACCCCGACTTATTCAGTGACCCTGTGGACAAGCGTTTGGCGGTGCAAAGAATGAAAGAAATCGACAGCGCTTTTGATGAGATAATGAACAATCTGCGCACCGGAGGAAGGGGAAATCAGAATGAAGACAGGGATAATTTTTACACCTATATCCGCCACTTAATTCAGGACGGGCAGTATAGTGAGGCGATAAATCAGCTGAATACCTACTGCAATGAAGATGAGGCACAGTGGCAGTTCTTGATGGGGAGTGCTATGTATTACAACGGCTATGTCTCCCAGGCTTTCCCCTATTTTCAAAGAGCTGTGAATATGGAGCCCTCAAACCCCGAATATTCCGCCGCTTTTAATCGAATGAACCAGAGCAGACAGGGGAATATTTACGGCTCGCCCTATTCAAAGCAGACCACCTATTCCTCAGCCGGTTGCTGTGACCCTTGCACAATCTGCCAGTGTATGATGTGTATGGACTGTTGCTGTCACCATTAAAATAATTTTAAAGCCTTAGGAGAGCCATGAGAACCGATAGTAAAAAAATTGCCCTTTGTGGCTTGACTGCGGCGCTGTCCGTGGTTATCTTGCTTATGGGATTTTTGTTTCCCTTTGCAACTTACGCCTGCCCTGCCGCCGCCGCCTGTTTGATTTTGCCAATAGTGTACGAGTACAAAGAAAAAACCGCCTTTACCCTCTACGCCGCCATAAGTTTTTTGGCGTTCTTTTTAGTGCCGGACAAAGAGCTAACATTTATGTTTGTCTTTGTTTTTGGGCTGTACACAGTGATAAAATTTTCCATTGACCGCAAAAAAAGCAAGGTATTAAAGTTGATTTTAAAGCTTTGCTATGTAAATTGCTCCCTTTTTGTGAGCTATGGTTTGCTTTTGTTAATATTCCCCGTTCAGAGCTTAGTGGCGGAGTTCGGAGAATTTGGTATGGGCTTTATCGTCCTGTTTATGGCTTTGTTTAATGTGGTGTTTTTACTCTACGACAAGGCTGTGGAAAAAGTTCTTTTGCTTTATATATACCGCTTTCGCTCAAAGATTTTTAAGCGCTGAAAATTTTCAAAGCAAAATTTCTTGAAATATTTATAAAAAATTGCTCTATGTCAGAGGCTTGAGTGGAGCGTAAAAAATATACGGACAGCATTGATTTTAAATCAAAGCTGTCCGTATTTAAGCTTTATATAACCGCTTTTACTCTACTGAATTGTATATTTCGAGCCCAAAAACTTCCACTATAAGCCCCTCATTATACTCTTTGCCCTTTTCCATCTCCTCCATTAAAGTTAAGGAATGAACACGGGAAATTTTATACAATAAAGCCTTGTACTCAACAGTGCCGCCATCTTTTAGCCTTCTTGGTATAGGAATTAGTGAAATCAAAGCTATGACTACTATAATGACAGTGATGATTTTCTTTTTCATAAAATTCCTCCTAAAGTTGCGAATAACCTAAAACAATTCCCTATTGGGTAATCGGCAAAAGGTGATGATGTTTTATCACAAAAGGGCGAAAGTCCCCCACGGTGGTGGATATTAACCCCTGCTGTTTGCTATATGATTTATCAAAAAAGGTACAAGTTACCCACGGTGGCTGATATTAATTCCTGCTCTTTGTTAAATAATTTTATCATAAAAAGGCAAGTGACGCAAGAAATTTCTATTTTTTTGATATTTCCTTAAACCATTCATCACTTTCCATAAGCTGTGCAGCGCTGCCCTTTGCACGGATTTTTCCATTTTCTATCACCACCACCAAGTCGCTGTTCATCATTGATGAGAGCCTGTGTGAGACGGATAATATGGTTCTGCCGCTGCCTGCCCGTGATAGGATTTGCATCACCTTTTCTTCGGTGGCACTGTCTAAATTTGCGGTGACTTCATCTAATAGCAACACCGGCGGAGAGGGGGCAATGGCTCTGGCTATCGCCAAAAGTTGCTTTTGACCTTGAGAAAAATCTCCCTCAGATTTAACTATGGTGTCCAGCCCGTTTTCCATAGCCTCCACCTGTTCTTTCAGCCCTACAAAGTCCAAGGCGGAAATCACCATATCCCTGCTTATATTTTCATCGCCAAGGCTGATTTGCTTTTCAACACTGCCCTCCACAAAGGAAAAACTCTGTTCCACATAGCCTATCAGTGAGCGTTTCAGCCGATTTGGAAGAGTGTACACATCTATCCCATTTATCAAAATTCTGCCCTGGGTGGGTTTTTCAAGCCCCATAATCAGCTTGAACAGGGTGGTTTTACCCACGCCTGTGCGCCCTGCAAAGGTGATTTTCGATTTTGGTGGCACTGATAAATTAATCTCGCTCAAAACTTCTTTTTCCCCATAGCTGAAACTGAGATTTTCAAAATCAAACTCAGCCATACCCTCATCATTTAAAATCTTTGGGATAGAGAGGCTTTCGTTCTTCTCCTCCTGCTGCTCCAAAGATAAAAACTCGTCTATCCTCTTCACCCCAGACAGACCCTTTTGTATGCTTTGAAACTCCGCCCCCAGTGTCTCTATTGGCAAAAACAGGTTAGAAATCAGCTCGATTGAGGCGGCTATCATACCCAGAGAAATTCCCGATATATTTAAACTTGAAGAGGATAAAACCACAATGACCACAATCACCGTCGCCCTGATTATTTGAATAATCGGCGCATAAATCGAATCGTAAAAGTTCACCCGTTCAATGGTGGTAAAATTGCGGTTTAAATGCTTGATGTAGAGTTCTTCCATAAAGGTCTCTTTGCTGTACGCTTTTATCATAGAGACATTTTTTAAGCTCTCGGAGATGTGGTTGTTCACCGCCCCCAATTGCTTTAAATTTTCCACCTGTGCCGCCAGCATCTTCTTTTGGAAAACTCGTGTTATCACAAACACACAGGGGATTATCATAAGTGCGATGACCCCCATTGTTTTAGAAAAAATAGCCATTGAAATGACTATGCCCACTATCTTCAAACAGTCGATAACCATACTGATTATCCCCTCTGAAAACATAGAATTTACATTGTCCACGTCGTTTGTAAAGTGGGAGGTTATCTCCCCCGGACTGCCCTGTGTGAAATAGGACATAGGCAGTTTGCTCATCTTAAAGGACATCTCTCTGCGGATATTTTTTACGATTTTTTGACCTAAAACCACTAACAGTCCGCCCTTTAAAAAGTCAAAAATTCCTATTAAAATTATGGCTGACACATATGCCGCCGTCAAGGCGAAAAGTCCGTCCAAGGTCTTTAAACTCAAGTTTTTATCTATGATAAGGCGCATAATTTGGGGAGGTGCAAGGCTTGCCGCCACCACTGCAAGGGTGGTTATAAAAGCTAACAAAAACAATAATTTGCTCTTCTTTGCCGTTTGCTTCACCAAAGAAAAAACTGTGTTATTTTTCATCTTCACCGCCCCCTAACTGCAATGTATAAATATTTTTATACCCCTCACAGCTCTTTAAAAGCTCTGAATGTGTCCCCTGGCTCATCTTCCCGTCTCCATTTATAAAAATCACCTTGTCCGTCTTTGGAAAAACCGACAACCTGTGTGAAATCAATATGATTATGCTGTTTTCGCCCTTTAGTCTTAAATTTTCTATTATTTCGGTCTCGGTTTTTATATCCACCGAGGCGAAAGGATCGTCCAATATAATCAAAGGGCTGTTGTGATAGAGGGCTCGTGCCAATGCCACCCTCGCCTGCTGTCCTCCCGACAGTTTAACTCCGGAAGAACCCACCAAAGTGTTTATCCCCTCTGGCATAGTTTCAAGGTCTTTTTGAAATGAAACTTGATTTAAAACAGGGGTGATATCCCCCTCATCGCCCAAGGTGATGTTGGCATAAATACTTTCTGAGAGCAATTGAGGTGTGTGTGAAAGGACTGAAATCCGCCTGCTCACCTCATACTGAGAAAAATCTGACAGCTCAACTCCGTTTAATTTTATACTGCCCCCATAGGCGTACAAGCCCCCCAAGGCAAGCCCTAATGTGGATTTGCCACAGGCGACGGGTCCCGTCACCCCGATTATCTCCCCACCTTGTGCAGAGAAAGAAATATCCTTTATCACTTTTTCCTCTGTGTCGGGGTAAGAGAAAGAAAGGTTGTCCACCGATAGACAGGTGCGTCCGCTCAAGGGGCGCTCCTGCCTGTCTTTTATGGCATATGGTTTTAAATATCCCTTAATTCTCTGCCAAGAGACCTTTGCCTTTTGGTAGGAATTAAAGAGCTTTGCCGCCTTGCTCGCCTTTGCCGCAAGGGCGATAAAAATGGCTATATAGGCGGAAAACATACCCACAGTCCACACTCCGCCCAAGACATTTTGTCCCCCTAAATAGATTATAAAAACAACCCCAAGCATAGCTATGGCATTGTAGATAGGCTGCATTGAGTTTTCTAAAACAGTGGCTTTCACCGCTTTTTTCTCCAAGATATTCAGCTGTTTAAAATATTCTTCCTGCCTTTTTTCCTCTATTCCATTAACTCGCTCAAGCGAAATTTGCTCCACATCGGAATAAATTATATTTCCCACTTTGCCCGCTTGCTTCCTGAAATCCTTTGAAAATTTGACTATTGAGCCCTTTAAATACTCCGCCAAAAGCATGGCTACGGGGATAAAAGCACAGGCTAAAAGGGTGATTTTTAAATCGTATGCCGCCATTGAAATAGCATAGGCGCTCATCAAAACCCCTGTGTCAAAAATTTCGGTGGTCACTTTTCTCATTCCCTCAACGCAGATATCCACGTCTGACACAGCCTTCACCATAAGTTCGCCCGTGCTCTCCTTAGAGAGCTCTGCCACGTTTTTGTTCATTATGCTGTTGTACAACATCAATCGCATATCCACCAAGGTGTGGTTGGCAAAAAGGCGGACAAAATACCTTTTGAAAAACCGCATCAACTGCACTGAGCCCACAGCAAATATAAATATTAAGCCCTGTTTTAAAACCGCCCCATAGGCTTGTTCATAGATTATGCTGTCTATAAGCTTGCCCTGCAAAATAGCCACATAAGGCATATTGCCATTGAACATAACGCCAAAAAATGCCACCGCCACCAAGATTTTCCACTGTCTTTTAAAGTAGCTAAAGATAAGCTGGGGATTTTCCACCGGCTTAAACGCTGTGTTTTTCATCTGCCTCAAACTCCTTTACAAGGTTTTCAAAATTTATCCGTCTCTCGTTTTTGCTCTTCATATACAGCCTGTCCAAAAGTGGAAAAAACTCCTCTTTTTCCTCCTGGGACAGCTCGCTGAACAGCCAGTCATAGAACAAATTCTCCACATTTACCCTTGAGTTTTTCACGCTCTGCGCTTTTTCTGTGGCGAAAAGCTGTTTTGCCCTGCCGTCCTTTGGGTCGATTTTTCTTGTGATGTACCCCTTTTTTTCAAGGCTTTGCGCCTGTCTTGCCACGGCGGACTTGTCCAAGTTAAGTTTTTTTGCCAGCAAGTCTTGATTTATCCCGGGGTTGTGGCGTATGCAGTGTACCGTCTCGTACTCCGAGGCGCCCAGCTCACTGTTTTTCAGCACCAAGGAGGTAAATCGGCTGACTTCTCTTGCAATTTTTGTGATTTTTCTTTTGGAATTTTCCATAATTCCCCCCACGATTAATCTGATAGTATCATAATAATTTTAGTTGCACTATCAACTATTTTTTATTATAATACAGCCTTTTTAATTTGTCAACGCTTAAAAAAGCCGTGAAAACACTATTTTGGCAAACAGCGATACCATATGCGATATTGCATTTTGCTCCATTTAGGCGAAAATGCGTGGATTGTCCGGTCAATGGTGTGTGTGGGCGCTCCTGTGTCTTTTGCTATATTCAAGTGGAAACACCACTTGGGCGAACCGTTATACAAAATTTTTAGGCACTAAAAAACCGCCTGCTTTTATGTCAGACGGCTTAAATTTAAGTATTTATTTCTTTTAAAGTCCACTAAAAGGTTTGCTTACAGTATATTATACCGCCTGCCTTTTGGGGGGCACTTCACTATTGCTCTTTGGGTTTTTAAATCTGCTAATTCATATTTATGCTCTTCCATTTGCCGCTTCTGTATCGATAGAGAGACATTATCATCTCAATACCCCAAGAGCAGACACTGCCTATCCAAACGCTGTTTATCCCCATATTGAAGATGTAAATCAGCGATACAGACACGCTCACCTTGGTCACCATGCTTGCCACAGCAAACCAAATAAGGCACTTTACATCGCCGCTGCCCCTTAAAACGCCCTCTGTGGAGAAGAGGAATGCCATCTCTATCACAGTTATAGCCATAACCCTCAAATAGCCCTCTCCTATGGTGAAAACCGCCTCCGGAGTGTTTGGACCTAAGAAAATCATCATCAGTCCCCTTGGGAAGAAGACCACCAAACTGCCTATCATCGCAGCCACCGCCACGGTGAAGCCCAGAGCATACTTGCGCCCCGTCACCACACGCTCGCTCTTGCCTGCGCCCATATTTTGCGCCGTATAAGAAGTCATTGCAATAGATGCGTTTATCATTGGCATCATAGCAAAATTTTCTATCTTTCCGCAAGCCGCATATGCGCCTGTGGCATCTGCCCCGAAAAGGTTGACCAAAGCCTGTGCGATAAATATATTTATTCCGATAGTGAACTCCTGCATAGTGCTGGGGATTGCCACCGTCATAAGAGATTTCATCACCTGCTTGTTGTAATCTTCAGGCAGCTCAGGACCTTGTTTTTCCAGCTCAGAAAAATGTTTAAGC
>JAVVVT010000051.1:0-10753 GCA_036652515.1 Oscillospiraceae bacterium | reverse complement strand
TGTGCAAAAATTTAGAATATCAGCCAAAGAGTGATTTAAAGCTTTTAAAAAATATCTTTCGAGGAATAGCCTATGTTTTTGTGCTGTTTTGGGAGATTGTAAAATCGAGCTTTTCTGTGATAAAAATCGTTTACAGCAAAAAACTTGATATTCAGCCCCAGATTGTATTTTTTGACGTGCCGCTAAAGAATGAATTTTTGCGCACTATATTGGCAAATTCAATCACCCTCACCCCCGGCACCATAACAGTCAACGTGGAGGACAATCATTTTTGCGTCCATGCGCTGGACTACACTATGGCACAGGGGTTTGAAGATTCGATTTTTGTAAAATTGCTCATGAAGATGGAGGAGAAATTGTAATGATAGACACTTTATACAACATTCTTTACATAAGCGCCCTGTGTTTTTTGGCATTAGTTGCCTTTGCGTATCTTCTGCGCACAGTCATCGGTCCTAAGTTTGCCGATAGAATATTGGCGGTGAACAGCATAAGCACCGTGGTCATACTTATCATATGTATAATTTCGGTTATTCAAGGGGAGAGCTACATTGTAGACGTGGCTTTGATTTACGCTATGCTGGGATTTGTGACGGTGGTGATAGTCTGCAAGGCTTACTTGAGAAGTCACAATAAGGAGAGAGAAAACGACCTTGAGAATTTGAAAGGGGAGAGTAAAAATGATTAGATTTATAATAAGTGCAATACTTATTATTTTAGGCATTGTGGTGGTGGCGACAGCAATGGTGGGTAACTTCCGCTTCAACTACGTTTTAAACCGCATGCAGGTAGGTGCGACCGCCGACACCTTGGGGGCTTTCTTGATTGTTTCAGGGCTGATAGTCGCCAGTGGATTTAATTTAATCAGTTTGAAATTATTTTTAATGATAGCTTTTTTATGGCTTGCCAACCCCGTCGCCTCACACTATCTGGCACGAACAGAGATAATAGCAAATGATAAAATTGCACAGGAATGTGAGGTGGTAAGAAATGATAATATTTGAAGCTATTTTGTTGACGTTTTTAATAGTCTGCGCCATCTCGGTGTCCTTGAGCAAAAATCTATTGTCCAGCGTGATTATTTTTATGTCTTACAGCCTTATTGTGAGCATACTTTGGCTGGTTTTGCGCTCACCTGATTTAGCTGTCACAGAGGCTGCCGTTGGGGCAGGGGTGACGAGCACGCTTATGTTTTTGACCTTAAAAAACATAGGTCATTTAAAAGAAGATGGGGAGAAAAAAGATGAGTAATTTATTTGTTTCCCTGAAAAAATTTGTGGACGGCGATTTCAGCATAACCACAAAGCGCAAACCACAGGAAAAACGCAGAGAGACCACCCACAAAGAGACCACAATCAAAGAGAGATTGCAAGTTTGGCACGATACAAAAGCGCCGGCTTTCTTTAAAGGCGTCTATATAACTTTCAGCGTTTGTATCTGTTTAAGTATAATTTTAATTTTGTTAATCACAGTTTCTTATCTGCCTCCTTTTGGCAATCCTTCAAACCCCGTCAACAACGAGGTCAGCCAAAGATACATAGAAAAAGGCTTGGAGGAGACAGGAGCTGTAAACATTGTGGCAGGTATGATATTGGATTACCGTGCCTTTGACACCTTCGGAGAGAGCGCCGTTTTGTTTGTTGCCGCTTGTAGCGTTATGCTCCTTATGCAGAACGAGAAAAAGGGCGATGCCATAAAAAAAGAGAGCGAAGAAAGCCAATATATTCAAGTTCAAAGAGACCCAATTGTAAAAAATATAGCAAAATTTATCATTCCCTTTTTGCTTATATTCGGCATTTATATTGTGCTGAACGGACATCTTTCACCGGGTGGCGGATTTTCCGGAGGCGCAATTATGGGGGCAAGCTTGATTTTGTACTCCTCCGCCTACGGTTACAGAAAAATCAGCAAGGTGGTCACAGAAAAACTCATAAAGAGGATAACCTTTTGCTCTCTGATTTTTTATGCCTGCGCAAAGGGGTATTCATTCTTCACAGGTGCAAATCATCTCCTCACAGGTATTCCACTGGGTACTCCCGGAGCGATACTTTCAAGCGGACTGATTTTGCCGCTGAACATCTGCGTGGGGCTGATTGTCACCTGCACCATGTACAGCTTTTATTCACTATTCAGTAAGGGGGAAATTTAATGGGACCGAATTTATTAAGCAATTATTTTGAAACAGCCTCCATGATATTATTCGGCATCGGTTTCACCACCTTGTTTTTACAGCCCAACTTGATAAAAAAAGTCATAGGCTTAAACATTATGGACACCTCGGTATATTTGTTCTTGGCATCAAAAGGTTATATTGAGGGCAGACTTGCCCCCATTATAGTGAATGATGTATTTGAAATGTCGGCGTATATAAACCCAATTCCCAGTGGATTGGTGCTCACGGGCATCGTTGTTTCCGTTTCGGTTACGGCGGTTTCACTCTCCCTCATTCAAAAATTGTACAAGGAATATCACACCCTTGATATGGACGAAATCCTAACCAAAGCCAATAAGGAGGTAAAGGACTGATGCCATTTGTTGCTAACTTTCCATTTTTTTGTATACTTATCACTATGGCGAGCGGCTTTATAAGCAGCGTTTTAAAGGGCAAAAATGCCTATCGCTTAAACCTGTTTGCCGTCAGCGCCTGTTTAATTATGAGCCTTTGCCTGTTATTTTTTATGATTGCCAACCCACAACAGATAACTTATCGCATGGGGCATTTTCCGGCACCTTGGGGCAACGAAATTCGCTTTGGCCCCTTGGAGGCACTCATAGCCAGCGTGTTTTGCTTTGTTATGTTAGTGTCCTTAATATCTGGCAAAAGAGATATTTTTGATGATGTGAGCCCGAGTAAATTAAACTTATTTTACATAATGATAAACTTGCTTTTATCATCGCTTTTAGCCTTGGTGTACACCAACGACCTTTTTACAGCTTATGTTTTTGTGGAGATAAACACACTTTCCGCCTGTGCCGTGGTTATGGCAAAGGAGAACGGAAAAACCGTCAGTGCCACCATACGATATCTTATAATGAGCTTGCTTGGCAGCGGTATGTTTTTGCTTTCCATAATACTCATCTATGATTTGACAGGTCACTTGCTGATGGTCAATATACAACAGAGTATGACAGTTCTTATGGCGACGGGCAAATACAGATTGCCAATTACCATAATTATGGGCTTGATGGCTGTGGGTATGGCGATAAAAAGTGCGCTTTTTCCGTTTCATTCCTGGCTTAGTCAGGCGCACGGAAGCGCCACCACCGCCTCCAGTTCAATACTCTCGGGACTAGTGCTCAAGGGATATATAATTCTTTTGATAAAGGTGTTTTACAGGGTGTTTGGCTTAGAGATTGTCTCCCAGTTAAAGGTGACAAATGTACTGTTTGTCTTTGCGATTATGGGAATGATTATCGGCTCTTTAGACGCTATCCAAGAGACCCATATAAAGCGTATGATTGCCTACTCCTCTGTGTCACAGATGGGATATATATACGCAGGCATAGGTCTTGGCACACCGGCAGGTTTTGCTGCGGCGGTGTTTAGTATCATAGTCCACGCAATCACAAAGCCTATGCTTTTCAGCGCTGCGGGGGGACTGTCAGATGCCAGTCATCATCAGCACCATTTAGACCAGTTAGAGGGTGCGGCATATCGCAATCCAATCGCAGGGATAGCCTTTGTAATAGGGGGTATGTCAATGATAGGCATACCGTTTTTTGCAGGGTTTGCGACAAAATATTTCTTGGCTGGGGCGGCATTGCAGAGCCCTAACAAGATGTGGCCTGTCCTGTTTGCCTTAGCTATCAGCACGGTGCTCAACGCAATTTATTATATCCGTGCCATAGGCATATTTTATCATAAAGAGGGGCAGGACTTAACCAAATTCAAAAACGCAAAATCTTATGTGGTGGGTATGTCAATTTTCATTGTGGCAAACCTTGCCTTAGGATTATTTTATCAAAATGTTGTTGACGTGATAGTCAGCGGCCTCAGCCTACTTTAATGAAAGGACGGGTGTAATATGATTTTTTTACCTATAATTTTCCCTGTTCTTGCGGGGCTTGCAATGCTGAAATTAGACATCAAAAGCAGAGATAAAAGACAGGCTTATGTTTTATGCGTTACGGCGATAAGCCTTGCCCTCACTTTGGTGGCAAATTTTGCTTTCAGCGGCAAATCGATGACGGTTGCGGCTTTTTCAAACGATATATATATCAACTTGCAAACAGACGGAATAGCCGTGCTATTCAGCACCTTGTTCGCCGTAGTTTGGTTTTTGGTGGCTGTTTTCAGCCTTGAATATATGAAGCACGAAGGGGAAGAAAACCGATTTTTTGCCTATTTTATCGCCAGCTTGGGCGCACTTATCGGGGTTGCATACGCCGATAACTTGGTCACGCTGTATTTGTTTTTTGAAATTATGAGCTTACTGAGCTATGTTTTGGTGGTTCATTCAAGGACAAATGAAAGTCTTTTAGCTGGCAGAAAATATATTTACTATTCACTTTTTGGTGCATCACTTGGGCTGATTGGTATCTTTTATTGCTACTCTATGCCTTGGCAAAGAGCCTTTGTAGAGGGGGGAGTGGTGAGTGGAGATGTGGGGGAGATAGGCGCTGTGCTCAATCTGCTTGTTATATTGGCAGTGGTGGGTTTTGGTTGCAAGAGCGGTATGTTCCCACTTCACAGCTGGTTGCCCACAGCCCACCCACAAGCGCCTGCACCGGCATCAAGCGTGCTGTCCGGTCTGATTACCAAGGCTGGAATACTCGCCATAATACGGATTGTTTACTTCACTGTGGGAGCGGATATTTTAGTGGGAAGTATAGCTCAAAAAGTTTTGCTGTCACTTTCAATCATAACAATTTTTATGGGCTCTATGCTCGCCTACAAGGAGCGTGTGCTTAAAAAACGCTTGGCGTATTCTACTGTCAGCCAAGTTTCTTATATCATATTTGGCATTATGCTGCTGAACACGGTGGGTGTTACCGGTGCACTTTTGCAGGTGATATTCCACGCATTGGCAAAGAATGTTTTGTTCCTGTGCGCCGGTGCAATCATCTACAAAACTCATAAAACCAACTGTGATGACCTGTATGGCTTAGGCAGAGCTATGCCGAAAACTTTCGCCTGTTTTACAATCGCAGGTATGTCCTTGGTGGGAATACCCCTCACCGCAGGCTTCGTGAGCAAATGGCACTTGGTTCAAGGAGCGCTCTTATCCTCTGTAAAGCCACTACCAATCATCGGGGTATTTGTGCTGATGATATCCGCTTTGCTCACCGCAGGCTATCTTTTGACGATTTCAATAAGGGCGTTTTTCCCGGTGACAAAGACAGAGAGGGTTGAAAGCTGTGAAGCCAATAACTTTATGACTGTGCCACTGATTATATTGACCCTTGGGATTGTATTTTTTGGTGTGTTCCCCACACCCCTTGTGGGCTTTGTGCAAAAATTGGCTCAAAGCCTGACGATTTAGGAGGTTTATGATGAATTATTTAATAATACTTCCTGTCTTGGCTCCACTGATTTTAGGGGCATTGGTGTCCTTTATTAAGTTTGAAAATAACGAAAAACTAAATAAATATGCCCTGTGCTCAACGACTGCGGTGTCAATTATCACCTTCGCCGTGCTCTATCTTATGAGGGGGAAAACCCTGTTGGTTTTTGCCTTTAACGACATACTGAAAATAGCGTTTAAAATTGATGGGCTGTCTGTCATTTTTGCAGCTATGGTGAGCTTTTTGTGGCCTCTTGCAGTGGCTTATGCCACAGCTTATATGGAACACGAGGGCAAACAAGTCAAATTCTTTACTTTTTATATTGCCACTTTCGGAATAACTTTGGCAATCGCTTTTTCCGCCAATATTTTGACGATGTACTTATGCTATGAGCTCTTGACCTTTATAACTTTGCCTCTTGTGACACATTCTATGGACCCACGCAGCAAGTATGCAGGGAAAAAATATCTGATATATTCAGTGGGTGGGGCGAGCCTTTCTTTTGTGGGAATGATGCTTTTGCTCTCACGCACAGGCACTTTGGACTTTGTGTACGGCGGACTTTTACAGGGCAAGACCGACGATGTAATGCTGTTCGCATATCTTTTGATGTTTGTGGGTTTTGGGGTCAAAGCGGCAGTTTTCCCACTTCACGGCTGGCTGCCATCGGCATCGGTGGCACCTACCACCGTGACGGCACTTTTACACGCAGTCGCCGTGGTCAAGGCAGGGGTTTTCGCCGTGATGAGGGCAACATATTTCCTTTTCGGCGCCGATTATTTAAAGGGAACATGGGTGCAGAATATAGTTATGTCAATGGCGATAATAACAATCTGCTTCGGCTCTTGGATGGCACTGCGCTCAAAACACTTTAAACGCAGACTGGCGTACTCCACAATCAGCCAGTTATCCTATATTTTGATAGGTGTCACATTGATGAGCACCGCAGGATTTACAGGGGCTTTGGCTCATTTGGTTTTCCATGGACTTATGAAGATAGTGCTCTTTTACACAGCAGGTATAGTTATGTTCACAAGCCATAAAGAGTATATAAAAGATGTGGAGGGGTATGGCAAAAAAATGCCCGTCACCTTTGCTTGCTTCACCGTTTGCAGTTTGGCACTCATAGGCGTGCCGCCTCTTGCAGGCTTCTTTTCAAAGTTTGCCATAGCCACTGCGGCAGCCCAGACACAGTCCTTGATTGGCTTTATTGCCATCTGCGCCTTGATGTTTTCAGGGCTGTTTACCGCAATGTATCTTCTGCAAATAGTGGTACTGGCATATTTGCCACACAAAGATTTTGATATGTCTTCTATTGAAAACGTAAAAGAAGCCCCGAAATCAATGACCATTCCCATGGTTATAATCACCGTGGCAATGGTGGTGCTATCCTGCTTTTCAAAGCCGTTG
This sequence comes from Oscillospiraceae bacterium, assembly GCA_036652515.1. Taxonomy (GTDB): domain Bacteria; phylum Bacillota; class Clostridia; order Oscillospirales; family Ruminococcaceae; genus RGIG3102. The sequence goes on along the minus strand of JAVVVT010000051.1, from coordinate 3,838 downwards.
TTTACATTTTTTGAATTAGTGGCAAAGGGAGGATTTTAAATTATGACTAACCTTTTGTTATTATCTATGGTATTTTTACCTATATTTTTCGCATTTTTACCTTTGGTATTTAAAGACACAAAAAAACTGCACGCTCTTTTTACAGCGCTGTGTTTGGGCGAATTGATATCCTCGCTTTGGTTATTGGCAAATTTTAACATAAGCGAAAAAATTATCGCCTGTCTGCCCTGGTTCAGTGGGGTGGGAATATATTTCAAACTCAATGGGCTGGGCGCAGTTTTAACAGTAGCCACCTGTATTGTATGGACGTTGGCAAGCATTTTTGCCAAAGAATATTTTGAAAAAAAACAGCAGAATTTAAACCGATTTTACAGTTTTTTCTCTGTTAGTCTAAGCGGAACCTTAGGTGTTTTCTTAGGTAACGACCTTTTGACAGTCTTTATATTTTTTGAAATTATGTCCTTTGCAGTGTATGTTTTGGTGGTACACAACCAAGACCAAGAGGCGATTAAAGCCGGAAACAGCTATTTGACCATAACCGTTTTGGGCGGTCTTGTGAGCCTGCTAGGTATATTTTTGCTCAATGGTTTAACCCATACATTGGTGCTTGAAGAATTATCTTCCGCCTGTGCGCCCTTTTGGGGCAATCCCATGCTCTATGTGGCAGGATTTATGATTTTCTTTGGCTTTGCGGCAAAGGCAGGACTTTTTCCACTTCACGGCTGGCTGGCTAAAACGTACACCGCCGCACCTTCTCCGGCAACGATTGCCCTGTCCTCCATACTCAGCAAAGTAGGCGTTTACGGTATGATTATCGTGTGCCTCAAGGTTATGCAAAGCAGCTACATCTGGGCGCTTTTTGTGCTGGCGCTGAGTGTCTGCACTATGCTGGTGGGTGGGATATCAGCACTCCTTTCAGTGAATTTAAAGGAGACTTTAGCCTATTCATCTATGTCGCAAATCGGCTTTATAACAGTTGGAATATCAATGTGCGCCCTTTTGAATGAAGAGGGAAGCGTGGCAGCTTATGGCACTGTATTACATATGATTAACCACACATTGGTCAAAGCGATTTTGTTTATTTGTGCAGGTATAATATATAAACATACACTATCCCTTGACTTGAATAAGCTTAGAGGATATGGAAAAGACAAGCCATTTTTAAAGCTGTCCTTCGCCATTGGCTCTTTGGGGGTTATGGGTGTGCCTGGGTTCAACGGGTATATCAGTAAAACATTGTTACACGAAAGTATAACAGAAAAAATTCAAATGACCCTGGGTGGCATTGATGTGTTTAATATGACAGAAGTGCTCTTTCTTATAAGCGGCGGCTTGACGGTGGCATATATGCTAAAGCTGTTTATCTGCTTATTTGTGGAAAGCCCACAGGAAAACATTGAAAGGTCAAAATTCCACATCTCAATAGCGACAAAGGCGATTTTAACCCTTTCAAGCCTGTCTGTCGTGGCTTTTGGGCTTTTTCCTCATCAAACCTTGGAGAGGATTGCCATATTTGCCTCTGATTTTATGGGCGTGTCAAGGATAGAGAACACTGTAAACTACTTTAGCTTTACAAATTTAAAAGGGGCATTTATCTCTATTGTAATAGGCTTGTTGCTGTATTTTGTAATCGCAAAAGGCACGATTATTACAAAACAAAAAGGTTACATCAATCCTAAAAATAGTGAGTGGACTATTGAAAATCTCATTTTTCGCCCCATTCTATTTGACTTTTTGCCCTTTGTAGGCGGATTTTTCAGCAGAGTTTTAGATGTGATGACTGATTCAATAGTCTTCGTTATCAACCGTCTGTTCTGCAAATCAGTGGCTGTCCCCATCACATTCTTTGAGGGCAAAGAAGATACCGCTCAAAAAAAGGCAGAGCGCTCTTCACAGATATCAATCACACGCTCCCTGTCATACAGCCTCCTTCTTTTTGGATTAGGTTTCCTTGTAACAATGTTATATCTACTGATAAGCGAGTTCAGAGTGTGAAGATGTATTTAAAATCAAGAGTATATTTATACAATTAAATTATAACAAGAAAGCGAGGGCAAAATCATACAATATGATAATGCCCTCGCTTTTTTCATCGCAAGTTACTCAAAAACCGTCTCAATCAATTTCACCGAGTTGTCGGTTGAATATCTCCAGCGAGATATATGCCCTTGGGAGATAAAATATTTCACCTGAACGGCGTAGTCCGTGTTTTTCAGCGTGCTCATAATGACCAATTTTATCTTCATTTTATCGGGCAGAATGCTTTTTATGTAAACATTCACCACGTCCCCCACCTGTATGCCCTCACAATTTTCCGCAAGCCCTGCCAAGTTTGGCATAAGTTCAATAAAAATGCCGTAGTCCTCAATGCTGCGCACCACCCCGGCGCAGGTGCTCTGAGCACAGAACATCTGGGCGTTTTCTAACCAGCTTCCCAAAAGTTCTTTGTGGGAGAGCACAATTCGCCCCGAGGGGTCGATGCTTTTTATACAGACATAAATATTCTGCCCCACCTCAAAGCGGTCAGCAGGGGTCTGTATGCGTGAAATCGAAATAAAATCTATGGGTAAAAGTGCGCTTATTCCATAGGCAATATCACAAAAAACGCCGAAACTGTCAATGTGCGTCACACAGCACGGGATTATATCTCCCACACGCAGATGATTGATGTAATTGTCATAGGCTTGCTTTTGCGCCAAACGCCGTGAGATGTAGAATACAGGCTCATTGCCCCCCTCATCTACTAATTTTATGACAAAACACACGTTCTTGTTTATCCGTGTGACAATGGCGGCTTCCTTGACACTTGTGCCATCAGGCAGAAAGGAAACTTCATCTGTTGGCATAATTGCCTCATAACCGCCCAAATTAAAGCGCAGCCCTATGCCCCTTTCGTAGACCAATGCCTTGGAACACAAAACCTCGTTTTCCTTTGCGGCACGGCGAAGATAATCGATATTCAGGTTTTGATTTGGTAAAATGTTTACTTCTTGCATATATTCCATGAGAATACCTTCCTTTTTAGTGGTTCTTTTTTACAAATATATGCAGAAAAGCAAAAGAATATTTGCTAATTCGTGTATTATAAGTTATAATATTATGAGATAAATTTGTAATTGAGGCGGTGATATTTTGGACGTACATGTAAACGATGTCATTATTACTAAAAAACCCCACCCCTGTGGCAACAATGAATTTGCGGTTTTGCGTGTAGGTATGGATTTTAAAATCAGATGCACCAAATGCGGCAGAGAAGTTATGTTGCCAAGAGCAAAAATCGAGAAAAATATTAAAAAAATTATCACACCTGACGGAGAATAATAAATGTTTGAAAAGCTTATAGAAGTAAAAAGCAGATACGAAGAGATAAATCAGTTGTTGATGGACCCATCGGTTATCAACGACAACGGAAGATACCGCAGTCTTATGAAAGAATATAAAAACTTGACCCCTCTCATAAAAAAGTTTGATGAGTTTGTCAAGGCAAAGGATAATTTTGAAGAGGCAAAATCTATGCTGGACGAGGGCGGTCTTGACGCCGAGTTCAAAGAGGTTGTTCAACTTCAATACGAAGAGGGCAAAGAGGAGATGGAAAAATGCTCAAAAGAGCTTACCATTCTGCTTTTGCCTAAAGATGACGACGATGACCGCAGTGTCATCATCGAAATTCGAGGTGGCGCAGGCGGAGAAGAGGCGGCGCTTTTTGCTTATAATTTATATCGTATGTACAATATGTATGCGGACACCAAGGGCTGGAAAACCGAAATTCTTTCTGCCAACGAGACAGAGCTGGGCGGATTTAAAGAGGTGAGCTTTTCTATCGAGGGCGATGGGGTGT
>JAVVVT010000050.1:0-10753 GCA_036652515.1 Oscillospiraceae bacterium | reverse complement strand
GAACGAGCCCCCTCTTGAGGAGGAGCCAAAACCGCCTGTGCGTGAAGAAGAGCTGCCGAATGAGCCCCCTCTTGAGGAGGAGCCAAAACCGCCTGTGCGTGAATTTCCGCTACCGAAAGTACCGCTTGGTGGTGAATTTCTATTGGGGTATGTGCCGGAGGGCGGATAAAATCCCCTCTTGGTTCTAGGGTACCCATATCCACCTACGGGGAAGCCCACTATGGGGCGTCTGCGCCTTGTAAAACCGCCGAATATCAACATTAAAATCAGGATTATCACAATCAAGGTAATGGCTTTTGTGGAGTTACCGCTGTACACCGTGGTATGGTTTTTAACTATATTTCCGGAAGGTGTGATTTTTACATTATAGAGCTCTTCATATACGTTTATCAAGGCATCAAAGCTGTCAATGATTGGCTCTTCAAGCTTGCCCTGTTTAAAATCATCTGTGGTAAAACAGCTGTTTATTATATATGATAATTCATCGTCTGAGACCTTGCCTAACAGCCCTTCACCTTGTACTATAACAACATCATTGTCCTTTGCGGAGATGAGCATCACGCAGCTATTTGCCGAAAGGTTCATATCCAAGCCTAATTTTATCGCCATGTCAAAAAGGTTTTCGCCCATAGCAGTGTCAATTGTCGCAACGGAAATCTCCCCCGAGACAGCGGACACCAATCCGTTATTTATTTCGGTTATATACTTTTCGCCCTTTTCGCTGATTATATTCGCCCCGTCCTGCACATATGTACCCGAGGGCAAAACCTCCACGGTTGTTTTGGGCGCCTTGGCACGACCGATGAAAAAACTTATTATTATGGTGACAATCAGCACGCCTAGGGCAGTGCTTCGTCTTTTGAAAAATTCCATCTTTACTCCCTAAAAATTATTTATTGTGACAGGGTAAATGGTCGTGTATAAAAAATTATGAGTGCAATTCCATAAGCTTTGCCTTTAATTCGCCCTCTATTCTGCCTAACTCCAACTCCGCCTCTTTGCGCTTTGCCGCACCGTCGGTCTGAATTTTCATCACCTCGTCCAAGGTCGCAATCAACTGCTGATTGGTATGCTTTAAGGTCTCTATGTCCACCACGCTTCTCTCTGCCTCTTTTGCAGTTTGAACCGTACCCATTCTAAGCATATCGGCATTCTTTTTTAGCATGGAATTGGTCATTTCCGTCACTTCACGCTGTGCCTGTGTCGCCTGACGTGAGTTTTCAAGACCTAAAGATAGCACCATTTGGCTTTTCCAAAGAGGTATGGTGTTCACCAAACTGGACTGAATTTTTTCAATCATAACCGTGTCATTATTCTGCAAAAGCCGTGTCTGTGGACCCATTTGGATAGATATTTGCCTTGTGAGCTCTAAGTCGTGGATTTTCTTTTCAAATCTATTACAAAGATTTATCATATCGTTGTAAGCCTGTGCGTCTTCGGGCAAGCCTGAATTTTCCGCCTTTTTGCGGCAATCTTCCAAATCTTTTTCACGCACCACGGCAAGTCTTTTTTTGCCTGCCAAAATGTACATGGTCAACTCCTTATAGTACTTTTCGTTCAAGGCATACATCTGGTCCAACATGGCAACGTCCTTCATCAAGGTTATTTGATGATTTTCCAGCGCAGTGACAATTTGAGCCACATTTTTCTCGGCGGAATTGTACTTTGTTTTAAGGTTCTCCATAGCATCTATTGGTTTTTTGAACAACCCGAACAAGCCTTTTTTCTCTTCCTGGGCATCAAAGTTTTTCAGCTGATTGACAAGGCTGGTCAAGTCGTCCCCCACCTCGCCCAAATCTTTGTTTTTAACGCTGTTCAGCGCATTTTGAGAAAAGTCGGCAATATTTTTTTGCGCTCCGGACCCATACTGCAAAACCACGTTTGAATTGGTTATATCTATCTTTTCGCTGAACTCATCAACGATTTTTCTCTCTTCTTCTGTGAGCTGATCCTCTGATAACTTTATGGCTTTGATATCTCTTTCTTGCTGTTTTAACGCCTCTTGGTCAGCCACCTGCTGAGGTGTCGGCTGAGCTTGGGCGGTGAGTGTAGCAAATTCCTGCTGGGGCTCAAGGGTCAGCTCCGGTTTAAATTCGTTATTCATAATCAATTATTCTCCTTACATCAATGTAATCCCGGCATATCCTCGCCGGCAAGACCTTCGTTTTTCATAAGATTTTCCATCACGGTGATATCTGTGCTCACGTCCAGCGCCTCTCCTGCAAAAAGCGTATCTAACTGCTTGTGGAATGCCTGCACTATCATATCTAATGTGTTCTCCACCTTTGTCATAGTGCTGGCGATATTCTCCCCTCTCACCCCTTGTGAGCCCATTCTGTCATATGTATTTAATAATTTCATAGTGGTGGGTAGATAGTAATTCAAAAATTTACCTATCTGTCCCAATTTGTCGGGGTTGGCTATGACGTGGTCAAAAATTTTTGACGTAGTCGCCTCCATATCATTAATCTGCTGGGTGATTTTTTCGTCCTTGATGTTGTAATTCAATCGGCGCATCTCGCTTATGGCTCTGTCCCGTTCTATTATCAGCTTATCCACGTCGGGATTGCCTGTGGTCTTCTTTTCTTCGCTCACCGGTTTTGCGGGGGTTTGCTGATAGGTCTGCTCTTTAGCACCGGTCTCTTCTGATTTGTTTTTGATTATCTTGGACACAATCTGATAAAGCACAACCGCAGAAATTATCAGTGGCAGATAGTTCATAAGTGTGAGAAGCGGAAATATCAGTGACCAGCCCAGCCACAGTGCAGCTACGATGTAGAGTGGCGATACAGGCTTTTTATTATCTCTATTATTATCTTGGCGCAATTACAGCCCTCCCCTTTAACATTATTGATTTTATTTTACACTCTGCGGTCTATTTAGTCAACTTATATTGTTTTAATATATATGTTTATTAGTATAGGGACAAAGGATAATGCTATAACTCCTCGCCCCATATGCAAAAGCTATTGTGATATCTCCCCTTGTCACCCAGGCAAAGCTATAAACCCCACATTCGATATACAAACGCTATTGTGATATCCCCCCCTTGCCACCGAGGCAAGGCTATAAAACCCACATTCAATATACAAACGCTATTGTGATATCCCCCCTTGCCACCCAGGCAAGGCTATAAACCCCACATTCGATATGCAAAAGCTATTGTGATATCTCCCCTTGCCACCGAGACAAGTCTATAAACCCAACATTCGATATTTATGTAAGACAAAAGGCTGCGAAAAATCGCAGCCCCTGGTCTTTGAGATATATGAATAAAGGAAAAGGTATATTTGTGCACAAAAGTGCAAGAAGTATTTCATTGATTTTGCCTAAAGTTATCTTCTGCTTGAGGCTCGGTTAATATTATCCGTCATTTTTTCTAAGGTGGCAATGAGATTTTCAATATCTGATTTTGGGATATTTTCTCTCGCCGCCTGGTAAAAATCTCTATTTGCCTCTATTAGCTCACGGCAGATTGCACTGCCCTTTTGGGTGATGATAAACCGCATCACACGCCTATCCTCACTGTCTGAGACGGTCTTTACAAACCCTCCCCGAGACAGTCTTGATGAGCTTCGGCTGACTAAGCTTTTATTTGTTCCTAATTTTTGTGCTATTTGGGTGGCTGTGTCCACGGAAGGCTCTATATGCAAACTCATAAGCATACCTATTTCCCCCGGGGAAAGTCCTGCCGAATTGCTTGCGTTATGAAAAGACTTTTTATAGTTGAGCAACGCCCGTGAAAGCTTTACGAAAATCTCTTGAGCTTGCTGTGTCAAAATCTCATCATTTTCCATTGGCGCTCCTAAATTAGTTTACAAGTAAACGGTCTATGTTTACAATATACAACTTTTTTATAGGATAGTCAATGAAATAACTGTGAAAAATAAACTTTCACAATTTTGGCTACCCACCTCCTATGCCATAATGGGGATTTTTATATTTTATTCCAATTCACTTTTTTCAGGTTATAACCATAGAATAATTGCACATAATACCTTCAATAGTTTGGAGGGGTGGTTTTTGCTGAAAAAAATTATAAAGACTTTTCTTTTTGCGGGTATGCTACTTGCGGGTATGTCCATTTATATACACAATCGTATTCCCGATGTGATGTATTTTAGCCCAGGGCAGGAGGTGAGCATAAAATCTCTGCCCACGGTTGTTCTCACCAAGGCGCAAAAGCCCAGCCCAGAGGTGTCGGCAGTGGGCGGAAGTGTTAAGTACACCGCCAGTTTGTTTGGTATTTTCCCTGTGAAGACGGTGGCGGTGGCGACCACCGACCGATTGTATGTGAGTGTTTCAGGTGAACCTTTTGGCATAAAAATGTTCTGCGACGGGGTTATGGTGGTGGGATTTTCCGACATTCTCACCGCCACAGGCTATCAAAACCCAGCCAAGTTGGTGGGGCTGAAAATGGGCGACGTGATTTTGGAGATAAACGGACACCAAACCCAAACCAACGAGGACGTGGAGGGGATAATAAAAAAACATGGTCAAAATCCGGTAACGGTCACATATCTGCGAGACGAGGTGCGTTCCACCCTGACCTTGGTGGCTGTTTTTGATGTGAACAACAACACTTACCGCACAGGTATGTGGGTGAGGGACTCCTCTGCCGGCATAGGCACAATGACCTTTTATGACATAAACAGAGGGCTTTTTGCAGGGCTGGGACACGGGATAAAAGACGTGGACACCCAAAAGGAAATCCGACTTTTATCCGGTGAGATAGTCCCTGTGAAAATAACCGGGGTGCTGAAAAGTCACGACGGCACAGCCGGTGAATTAAAGGGTACATTTATGACCACAATCGCCAGCGGAAAGGTTCTTCTCAACAAGGACACGGGGGTTTATGGGGACTCCTATGGCTGTTCGGGTTCAGAATTGATGGCGGTGGCAAGCCCCCAAGAGGTGCAGACGGGCAAAGCTTATATCCTGACCACCATAAATGGCACCAAGCCTCAAAAATATGAAATTGAGATTGAAAAGGTCTCCTTGACCTCTCAAAACCAAAACAAAAATATGGTCATTCGCATAACTGACCCCTCGCTTTTGGCGCTGACAGGGGGTATAGTGCAGGGTATGAGCGGCAGCCCCATAATACAAAATGGCAAGTTAGTGGGTGCAATAACCCACGTTTTTGTAAATCAGGTGAACAGGGGCTATGGCATCTTTGCGCAAAATATGATTACCACTATGAACTCAATAGAGTATTTAGAGCTGAAAAATGCGTCTTAATTAAAGATATTTTGTTGATTTTTTGCATAAATACAAAATAAAAGGGATATTTTGCCATAAATGTTCCTTTTATTTCTATTGTTCGGTTTACTTATAAAACAAGTTGTACTATAATACAATTCATAACAACAAATAATTTTAGGTGGTTATTGTAGAATTTTGCCATAATTTGTATTTTATTGTCTAATTATGTCGATGAAAATTTTACAATTTTCGCATATCGCTTATTGCATAATATGGGAATTAATGGTAATATATTAGTAGTTTGTTAAATGAGTTGTCGGAATTATGCTTTATAGGTACTTTTAAATTTAGGAGAATGAAAACATGAATTCAGAAATCAAAGTCTTGTTCAGTGAACAAAACCAGGACGTTATCGAGGGCTGCAAGCATTTTTTTGACGGGAAGGACGTATGCGTATCCTTTTGTCCTAAGGACGGCTCAATCGTTCTTAAAAAAATTGAAGAGTTACAACCTCAAGTCGTATTTATGGACGTCTTTTTATCGGGGCTTGATGCCATAGCCGTGAAACAAAAGGCGATGGAGCTGCCAAATCCTCCAAAATTGTTTTTTGCCACAAGCAGTTTTGACAACGAGGACACTATGTGCCAAGTTATGCAGTCGGGGTTTAACTATTACTTTTTAAAGCCTTATTCTTTTGAAATTGCCTATATTAGAATGAAAGATATGCTTGAGCTTAAAGCAAATACCGCAGACCCTACCGATTTAGAGCAGAGGGTTACTGTGGTTCTCCACAAGATGGGCGTACCTGCTCATATTAAGGGCTACGGTTTTTTGCGCCAATCAATAATGATGTCGGTGGAGGACCCCGAGGTTATCAGTTTGGTGACAAAGCGCCTTTACCCTGACATAGCAAAGCTCAATCAGACCACTGCCTCAAGGGTGGAGCGTGCAATACGTCACGCCATTGAAGTGGCTTGGGACAGAGGAAACGTGGACGTTTTAAACGATTATTTCGGATATACTATTAACAATATGCGTGGAAAACCCACAAACAGCGAATTTATAGCTATGATATCCGATAGGTTGCGCTTAGAAAACAAGCGGATAAACTTGGGATAAAAACGGTTATCAAGCTTTAAGCATTGGCAAGGCGGAGTGTACGCAAGCCGGTATACCCATTTCCAGTCAATCTAATATCTGTGCAAAACAAAACAGAGCGTGTCCAAATCTCCGTGTAGAAGGCGATAAACCTATTCTATACGGCGAGGAACACGCCCTGTTTTATTGTTTTTAAACTCTATTTATATAACATTCTCCAAAGAGCTGCCATGAATTTTATCTTCTTATCATTTCATCTTTTTAAGCTCTTCAAGCTGGGACATCAGCTCTTTATAGCTGTCGTTCAAGCCTTTAACCTCTTTTTGACGCAAGTCTTCCACAATTCCGCAAACCACCTTGTAAATCGGAGAAAGCCCCATATTTCCTATCACGCCTTTAAGGGTGTGGGCGCACTCAAAGGCGACTTCATAATTTTGCTCTTTTAGCGCCTCGCCCAGATTTTCAAAAGCCTCATCTTGAAGCAAAACATCGTAGCAAACTTTGTATAAATCCTCATCGTTTAAAAAACGCTCCATTGCCCCACTGACATCTGCCCCATATTCCCTTAATCGTTCAAGCATTTCACTCATTATTTATCCTCTTCTTTCAAAAATCTGTATAGCGTCTCATAAAGCAGCTGGGAGTCTATGGGCTTTGCAATATGCCCGTCCATTCCCGCATCTTTAGACTTTATCACATCGTCGTCAAAGGCGTTTGCCGACATAGCTATTATAGGCACCGATTTCGCCCAGGGGTCGTCCATATTTCTGATGGCTTTCGCCGCCTCTAAACCGTCCATAACCGGCATTCTTATATCCATTAAAATGGCATCATACTTATCTGTGGGCGCCAAAGCAATCATATCTAAGGCTATTTTTCCGTTTTCTGCCACCTCAACCTTTGCGTTTTTAAATTCCAACAGCTTTGTTGCCACCATAATATTGAGCTGGTGGTCTTCAACCAGCAAGATGATCTTGCCATTAAAATCATATTCGCTTTGGGGGTGGGAGGGTATTGGTTTATCAGAGTGATGTGTGTTTTGAGGTGGAATTTCAAGGGGTATATCCACTATAAAACTCGTCCCTTTTCCCAAAGCGCTCTGCACTGAAATATCTCCGCCCATAAGCTGTGCCAAATTTTTTGAGATTGCCAGACCCAGCCCGCTGCCTCCATACCCTGAGCCTGAACCGCTGTGCTCCTGCGAGAAAGGCTTGAAGAGATTAGGAAGGAACTCCTTGCTTATTCCTATGCCCGTATCGGTCACCTTAAAACGTATATTCACCGTTTTCCCCGTGAAAGAGGACCTGGTGATATTCAAAGAGACCCTGCCCCCCTTAGGGGTAAATTTAACAGCGTTGGACAGGATATTTATCAGGATTTGCTGCAATCTGACCCCGTCTCCCAAATAGCTGCACTCGTGGTTTTCAAACTCCGTCACAACATATTCCACACCCTTGGACTGCGCCTGGGAGTCTATAATAGTGGCGACGGAATCTAAAAATTTATCACAGTCTATGATTTCTTTTTTCAGCGTGACCTTGCCGCTCTCGATTTTTGACATATCCAAAATATCGTTGAGGAGCAAGAGCAAATACTGAGAGGCATACTGGGATTTTTCGATACATTCCTGGACAAATTCAGTGTCCTGCAAATGCTGTATCGCCAGTTGGTCCATACCCATAATCGCATTCATGGGGGTGCGGATTTCGTGGCTTATGCGAGAGAGAAACTCCGATTTTGCGGCGTTGGCACGCTCTGCCATATCCACAGCCTCTATGAGCTGTTGGTTTTTCTTTTCCTGTTCTTCCACCGCCGCAGTGATGTCTATTCTGGTCATCAATATGCTCATCATCTCACGGTTTATATAGCTGAAGCGCAGTTGCTTGCTAAACACCTGCCCGTTTGAGGCGGGTGTGCCGTAAAAAATATTGTAAGTTTCGTTTGCGTTTAATTGTGAGCATATGTTTTTTATGGTGATTTCCTTGACCACACGCTCCACGTCTTCCGGGCATATAAAACGACGTATGTATTCCTGTGTCTCCGACTCAAAATTATCGCTCTCCACGGCATAGGACTTGCCAAAATCATTTCCGCTGTAACGTGTTGCAGAGTTGCGCAGCCCGTCGATTACCACCAAAAAATCGTAATCCGTTTTTACTATGGCATTCATAACATTTTGCATAGTTCTCTCGTTGGTGATATCCGTGGAGTACAAAAACGCCACAATGTTTTGGTTCTCGGTGCGCTTCATCATATACGCTGTCATAATCACCCAGTATACTCTGCCCTCAATTTTTCTTTGCACTTCCATAGACAGGGTGGTCTCACCGCTTGCAAAACGCCTGATGAGTGCGTCACGGCTGAAAGTCGATTTGCATTTTTCACGCATTTCTTCCGTGGTGAGCTCCTCATAAATTTTATCAAAATATTCCTGCGCCGTCCTTGAAGTGCTCATCTGGGAGACCACTTGAGAGAAATTGCTCTTGTAGTCTAAAACCGTGTTTTGAGTAAGGTTGACATTTATAGATGCCATAGTTGCCGTTTGCATAGCTTCACGGTAGGAGAGCTCATCGCTGTAACGCTTTTCTGCCTCTTTTTCACGGGTGACATCACGCCCGACACAGTAGGCTTTCATCGGTTTGCCGTCCTCATCAAAAATGTTGGTGTAGATAACCCTCTCACACCAAAATTCATCGTCGGCACGCTCCCTTATCCACAGGTCGGCGCTCACTTCTTTTTCTCCGTTTTTCAGCTTGTCAATCATACCGTAGAGAATGGGCGCACTATCCTCTCGGATATGCCCCTCCGCCTCCACCGACCGCAGATAATCGGGCAATACCGCCCCTTTGAGGTTCACCCTTGGGGAGGTGGAAAAAATCGACATAGTGTCCTGCCCGTAATTGTATTCCCAAATATTTATATTCGCCGCCTTTATTGCGGCAGCATTGCGAAACTCGCTCTCCATCAAGGCACGCTCCGCCTGAATTTGCTCGTGGACATCAGTAAAAACCGTATACAAAATCTGCTCTTTGTCCTGTTCGGTTATCAATCTGCCCGACACACGCATCCAGCGATAGCTGCCGTCTTTTTGCAATACACGGTGGATATACTCAAATTTCCCCCCGCTTGTTAAAGCCTTGTTGAGGGCATCCAAAAATCCCTGTCTGTCATCAGGGTGAAATATGTCAAAATTGGAGTTTTTGGTGGCTTCTTCGTACTCCTCCTTTGTCATATTGCAAAGGGCATAAGCCCCGTCACTCATAAAAATCGGGGTGAGTTTATCGTCTATATGGAACATTCCAATACCGCCGGGTATGGAGTTGACCAATGTCTCATACCTTGCCACGCCGGCACGGATAGCCTCCTCCATCTGCTTTTGTCTTGTGATATCCGTGTAGTAAGCAAATATAATCTCATTGCCCTCTTCATCATAGGTGTGGCGAGAATTTTGATTTACCCAAATCAGGCTGCCGTCTTTCTTTACCGCCCTATATGCGATTTCGTAAGGGTCTGTAACGCCTATGCGACTGCGCGCAAAGGCTTTCAGCATCTGCATATCATCTCTGTAAACAAAATTCCAGGCGGAGCTTTTGTAAATGCTCATCAATTCGCCGCTATCCTCAAAGCCCAGCATATTTGTGAACACTTCGTTTGTGAAAACAATATCCAAATTGGGAGTTGCCTTGACGATTGCCAAACCAATCGGGAGGGCAAGGTCCATTAAATCCGACTTCATATCGGAAAACTTTTTCATCAGCCCACCTCTTTATTTAGAAAATTTTCCATTGTTTGATATAATAGCTGCGGCTCTATGGGTTTTGCCAAATGGGCGTTCATACCTGCCGCTTTTGTCTTTTCTATATCTTCCTCAAAGGCGTTTGCCGTCATTGCGATTATGGGGATTGTCTTTGCGTCGGACTTTCGCATCTGGCGTATGGCTTTGGCTGCCGTAAGCCCGTCCATCACAGGCATTCTGATATCCATAAGTATCAAATCGTAATACCCCTCTGATGCCTGAGCAAAGGTTTCGATTGCCCTGAGTCCATTTTCTGCCACGTCCACCTGAAAATTCTTGCCTGTGAGCATCTTTTTCGCCACCTCAATATTAAGCAAGTGGTCCTCCACAAGCAAGACACGCTTGCCGCTGAAATCGTATTCCACCTTTGCGGTGCTCTTTAATTCATAATTTTTTTCATTGTATATCTTCTCAAATGCGGTGCATAGTGAAGACTTGAACAGCGGCTTTGAGATGAGCATATTCACCCCTGCCTGTTTTGCCTCAATCTCAATGGCAGCCCAGTCATAGGCGGTCATTATTATGATGGTCACCTCCGGCCCCACCACCTTGCGAATGGCACGAGCGGTGTCTATACCGTCCATATCTGGCATTTTCCAGTCCAATAAAATAATATCGTACTTATCTGTTTTCTCCCATTTTTTCTTCTCCGCC
>JAVVVT010000049.1:0-10988 GCA_036652515.1 Oscillospiraceae bacterium | reverse complement strand
CTATTTTCTAATTAAACACATTCCTAAACAAAAAAGAAAATCAATTATGAAAATATCCTTAACAACTTTTAGCGATTACATTAAAAACAGCAATGGTATTCCCACTAAATTTAAAGGTTAATTCAGTGGGCTTGCAAACAGTGGGCTTGCAAACAGTGGGCTTACAATTAATAAAACATCGGGGGAATATTATGTATAAAATACAAAAAATAATGCTTATAGCCTTACTGTTGATAGCGACGATTATTTCAACAATAAATCATTTTGCAGTAAAAGTGGCAATAGTCTTAATATATATTTTCATTTTGGGCTTTTATATTTATGTGAACAAGAAAAACAACCAAGAGGACAAGTCACTTTACTATATGATTTTAGCTGTGGCAGTTGCCTTGTGGGCGAGCATTAACAATCAATCTTCCTTGATGGGGGCAGTGCTTTTGAATACCCTTGTAGGAGTAAAGATATTAAAGGTGAAAGATATAGCCATAGATGAGAACAAAACCTTTGCCGCTAAAGATGAAAATAAAATCTTTGCCGCTAAAATTGATTTTGCCCAGCTGTATAAAGTGTCAATCGTAATATCTGTGATTACAATAGGTATTATACTGTTTTTAGCAATGGGAATGTTTGTTTTTCCCAATTATAATGACACATATATATTAGCCGCCGTATTCATTGAGCTGATATTGCAAGTATTTTGGGCAATTAAATTCAAACAATACAGTCCACAAGCATTTAAAGCAATGATACCTATGGTTGTAATCTCTTTCGTATATTTTATAGGCTTAATTGGATTTAAAGTTTGGACAGGTACAAATATAGTGGATATCGGTTTGGGGCTTTCAGGCGATGAGTATTCATATGTAACTCGAATTGATTCGTTTGTATCTTTGATTTTCCTTTGCCCTATGTTGCATGTGTTGAATATCAAAAGAACCTTTAAATAGAGGAATAAAAAAGCATAGTATGCAGATAAATAATTAATTAGGGTGGAAAAGCATTTACTGCGTTTTCCACCCTTAATATATAATTACAGCTTTAATAGGAAGGTGAATATCAAGAATTTCAATAAATAGTAAAGAGAAAAGCAAAGGGGCATATGGCATAACGCACAAAAAACACTTGACAAAACGTATTAATTTATCTACTATATATAGTAATAGATAATTATTTGAAAAAGCAATGACCGCTAAATGTCAAACAAATTTTTAAAACAATAAGGAGTTACAAATGAGCAAGCTGTTAAAAATTGGATTTTGCCTCAATTTAGTTATTTGGGTAGGCATTTTCTCTTTTTTCGCTTTTCATGAATATTATTTCAACCCAAGCTTTTTGATATACGATGAAATTTACTCAGTGAAAGACGAATATTTTATCAGAATTCCACAGCCCACACACGACAACGCAGAATCTTCATTTGGGGTTCCAAAATGGATAGATGAAAATTATGAAATAGTAAAGGACCTTGATTTCGATTTTTATCCCAGAGAATACTCAAATGAGGGAAGTTGTATAGATTTCGATATGGATTATGATGATGAGGGCAATTATAAAATTCGTATCAGTGGCACCGGCGTTGATAAGAGCGGCAACAAAACGGAAATTTCAGACGAATTTTCTTTTAAAGTCAAGGCATTGTAGGTGAAAATATGAAAAAATATAATTTTAAAAATATCACGCTACTTACGCTGTTGATTACAGTTAGTTTATACACCGCCTATATGGTGTACAATTCAGTGAAAATATATAATTTGCAATATGATATTTATGTGGAGAAACATATTGTAAAGACTGAAGAATATTACATAGAATATGCGGCTGCCGACAGTCGGCAGGACAATAGCTTTCAAACCGTTATACCCAATATTATGTATGGGACAAATCGTTATTTTATCCCTAAGTCCTATAAGCACAATCAGCGAGTAGGGGGCGAGTGTAAACAATTTGGAGCATACTTGCGAATATACCCCAATATGGGCACAAATATTAAATGTGATATTAGGGTGGAGGGTAACGCAGTCAATGTCCATTACACAGGTGTTGGCGTTCGAGAAAATGGACAAAAAGACGAAATAAACAAAAGCGTTAGTGTAGAATTTGAGGCTAAAACTCTCACGCTAAAGCAGTGATGTGGTGAGCACAGGCGGGTTAATATAACTTTTAATATGGAGGTGATAGCAGGGCTGGCATAAAAAGTTTTTCTTAAAATAACGCTCCTACCAAGTAGGGCATTTAGATTAAGGCGAGCAAATTGACTTTCTGTCAGCTATGAGTGATAGTGGCAAGAAAATTATTATGGGGCTACACATCACAATATTTTAAAAAATCAAGTATGTAGCTTATGATAATTTTGACATATCTTATTATATATTACTAATGTATTAGAGCTGGAAAGAAGAGTAAAAATGAAAAAATAATAGCTTTTATATTGCTTGCTGTCTTATGCTGTAACTTTACCGCTTGCAGTAAACCACGCATCAATAACGCACCTACAAATACCGACATAACAGCAGAAAATAATCGCAATCGTCTTATTTGTGAAAATAGTGATTCTATTTTCTATTTTAACTATACAACAATAAAAAAATTATCTAAAGATGATAATTCTATCCATGATGTTTTCACAAGTGATGATATTATTGAAGGGCTTGAGTATTTCAATAACAGGCTTTACTGTAAAACCGATAACGGGAAAAATCTAATATCAATGGATACAAATGGAGAAAATGTAATAAGCAATGATATTTCAGCAGTACTTGGAGAGGTGAAACCCTCGTCTTACTATGTTTTTGATAATAATATTTACCTGCAAACAATGGACGCTTCCGTTATTTATAAGGTGAACACGGACACTTTAGATATTGAACTTGTGAATATTGACATAAAAAATAAGTTTATATTATCAGAGGAAAATATTTTCGTCCTTAAAAAAGGTGATGACAACAAAAAGCAAATTTACAAACAAGATGAAAGCGGAGACTTGGTCTTGTTTTCTAAGGAGAATGGCGGAGGCGTAGGGTTTGTAAATTTCACAGATGATTATGTATTTTATACTGTGAACAATGATGATTTTACCTCAGCAAAACTTTTCAGGGTCAAATTAGATGGCTCAAATATTGAGGTAATAAAAGAAATAAATCCACGCTACGAAAAATTATCTATATTATATGATGCAAACTATATCTACCTGATGGATAACGATAAGGAATACTGGAAAATAAATAAAAACACATTAGAGAAAAGTAATATAATTTCAATGATAGATTTAAATGACCTTTCTTATGAAATTGCAAATGAAATGCTGTTTTATACCTTTACGGACTTGTATTATATAAACACCTGCACAGGAGAAAAAGCAGATTTATGATTTTGACAATGGATAGTTGAATGGAACAGCTAAAAAACGCCAAACGTAGTTAGAAATAAGTTAATAACAACAAAAAATGATGAAATAAATTATGGATATGGCATAAAAAAGTATGGACTTGCCTATACAATTTCTCTTCAAAAGGTGGTTTGAATTTACCATCTTAATGCAAAGTTCTTGCTTATCCAACAAAACAATACATCTAACACAGGAGTGTTAATATAATTTTTAATATGGAGGTGATAATATGGCAGACATTAAAAAGTTTTTTGAAGATGATGCCTATCTTAAAAAGCAATGCCCCATAGGAGTTAAACAATTTTTTTAAACAATAAGGAGAATAGACAATAAAAAAATCATTAAAAAGAGTTTTAGCATTATCACTCAGCTTTTTAATAATAACAAGCCCGTTATTAAATGTAAGCGCAATTACAAATTCAAATGGAAAAGAGCTTTTAGCACAATCGGGTGCAATTGAAATTGAAAATTTTGGTTTCTCTTCTGATTGTATCGTAGAAAGGCATACCGAAAATAATAAAAATTTTTACAATATTGAACTTTTCCCCTCAAGCGGTGGTGTATCGGAACAGGTTGTAACATACTTATTGGAAAACGGAAATAAGGTTATAGAAATCACAGAAGGTAACATATATGATGAATTGATATATTGCACAGATGGATCAATTTTATTGAATGGAAAGCCTGTAATTGTAGAAAATGAGCAACGTGATGTAATGCCTATGACAACATGGCTGTCATATTTTTCTATTAATCCGCTTCGAGGCGGAACTAGTGGATACACATATAAGAGCCAGAGCAATGGCAATGTTCGCTTAGAACAGAAGTTTTTAGATACTACGTTGGGGGCATTAGTGTCCATAACTGGCAAGGTATTAGGCATACCGGAAAAATATCTTGATGTTATAGATTTAAGCTCATTAAAAACAATAGCATTACAATACTCCCCAAACGCAAACGCTTTTTCATACACTAGAAATCTCTATGAAAATTTGTCGCTATCCACGTCTATGGATAAATATTATAGACATAATTTGACATACAAACTTGTAACGGGTCAATCAGCAGGCAGTAGCGTTTATTATGAAAATTATTTCTTAGTTTAGTCCAAGTGGGCTGTCTAAAATTAGACAGCCCGTATATCAACATTTTAGGAGAGGAGAAAGCTATGTATAAAGAATATCAAATTACCATAAAGGATATCATTATTTTTGCTATTTTTATAATTCTCACAGCTGTTGGAACTTATAGGGGCAATAAAAAGCCACAAGATGTACAAAATGATGTAAATCTAAATTATGGCTTGTCACAAATAGAATATATTTCGGTTAATGAAGACAATCACAAAGCCAATATCAGCATAGTCTATGGAGGTTAATATGGAAAATAAGAAGTCGCCGCAAAAGGCAATAATCACTCTTTTTTATATTTCTAAATGTATTATGTTAAGCGGAATATGCCTTGTGGTTAGAAGTTTAGTGGGCTTATGTCTTCTAAAAGATTTAGTGTTGTTTGATAGTATAAGCACCGGAGCTATAATCTTAATTATGGGGATAATAAATTATACTTATGCAAAAAAATTAGCTTATGAAGACGAAAATCAATAGGCAGCTGTATAAATAATATCTTTCATACTCTTTCAATTTAGGCGTATTCTACATAAGGGGTGGGCGTTTTCGCCTACTCTTTTTTGTATAAATATAGAATAATATGCAATTGATTTCCCTGTGACGGACGGACTTTTAAGTGCTTTTTATAGAGAATATAAAACCTAAATATAAATTTGCACAGGCAATCAAAATTATCAAATCTTATATTAAAATTCAACTGCTCTGATACAATGTACAGCTGCTATGTTTTTACATCATAATTATCAAAAATAAGTCATATATTGACAAGGATTGTGTCAAAAATGTGGACAAACTCAGGTAAAAATGATATCATAATTAGAATAGATATACTTGTGTAATTGCGAGGGATAAACGGCTGCTTTTGACAGCCTTTCCTTGTATTTCGGCAAAGAGGTTTTTATGCAGATGAATGAATTTGCCAGCGGTTATGAAATAAATCCCAGTGGCGTGGGAATTTCACAATATGAAGAGTTTAATACTTTCCACGAGCTCAATAGGCGAGATGAAAACTATTCGGCACTTGAATTTGCTGAGGCTGAAGCCCTTGCCTTAGGAGCGGCGAGAGGTGCTCTGCGAAAGGAATTGCAAAGAAGGGGTATGGCGGCGCAATATGCAGCTATGACCTTAGCATCTGTCGCCGGCATTGCCACGGCATCGGTTTTATCAGACGGGGCATTCTTGCCCTGGTTAAACGACTGGGTCAATTCCGGTGGGAGCTATGTGCAGGATTGGTGGAATAAGGGCAGCGCAAAAAGCGATACAATCGGAGGGATAGACCTCTCGGATTTTATAGATGCGCTACTGCCCCCTGTGGAGGAAATGCCTGTGGTTCTGCCCGATGAGGGCAGCAGTCCCAGCCCAAGCCCAAGTCCAAGTCCAAGCCCAAGTCCCAGCCCAAGTCCCAGTCCAAGTCCAAGTCCAAGTCCCAGCCCAAGTCCTATACCCACAGCCGAACCGATTGTTGTGCCACCGCCACCACCTCCTACCCCCACATCGGCACCTGAGCCCGAGCCATCTCCCCATGTGCACACCTTTGATGCAGGGGTTGTCTTAACGCCCCCAACTTGCACGGCAAGAGGGCTAAAGAGGTTTACCTGTACGGTATGCGGTGAATTTGTAGATGAAGAGCTTGCTATGTTGCCTCACGCATTTCCGGCTGTATGGGAGAAAGAGAAGGGCGATGCCCTCAATCATTACCACGTTTGCACTGGGGTAGACTGCGGTGCAATCGAGGAAGCACCCCATAACTTTGTGCTGGGAGTTTGTTCTGATTGCCAGTTTAAAATGTACGAATTTGCATTTGTGACCCCTGAGGCAGAGCCTATGCCCCTAAGGAGAGCGGATTTAGTTTCAAACTTAGAGGCTTCAATCAAGATAAGATATCTTGAAAACGACTGCGATGATTTACTAAGTATCACCGCTACTATTCAGGAGGTGGGAGCTACCACAGAGCCCCTTCCTGTGCCGCTCACCTTGGTTAGGCCCACGCCCCCAACGCCCACATCTCCACCACTGCCCCCCACATCTTTCTTGATGACGGTGGACCCTACGCTGCTTGTGGACGGTAAAGATTATTCCCTACTGATAAACGTGAGCTATGGCACCACGCCACTGGCTACGAGAAACTATGTGTTTAGATTTGTCGCTACGGATTTAGCTATGGAGATGAAAGTCCCCGGCGCAATTATATAATTTAAGGAGTTAGAAAAATGAAAAAAACTGACCAGAAAACAGCAAGATTTCCCATAGGAAAAATAATTGCCATAGCCATAATAATACTCT
This sequence comes from Oscillospiraceae bacterium, assembly GCA_036652515.1. Lineage (GTDB taxonomy): Bacteria > Bacillota > Clostridia > Oscillospirales > Ruminococcaceae > RGIG3102. The sequence goes on along the minus strand of JAVVVT010000049.1, from coordinate 4,190 downwards.
GCGTACTCTGCGTAGTGTTCCCACAGGCATTGGTGTTTTTATCACCCACACAGCAGGAAATGCTGTATAGCTTTCAGCAAAAATATTTCTCCAACGCTTTCCCCACCACGGAGGCAGGCAGTTTTGACTTTTTACGCTTGGCGGCAGTGGGCATATTATTCGGCACCTGCTATGTGTTAAATTTGGCGGTTGTGTTCGTGGCGGACAAAATCAAATTGAAAAACAGACATTCCGAAACCCTCAAAGGTTTGATTTGCAACTGCATTAAATATGCCATAGTCATTTTTGCCATAATCTTTGGGCTGTCCATAATGGGCGTAAATATGGTGGCAATAATCACCTCTTTAGGGGTGATAGGTCTTGTGATAGGCTTTGGCACGCAGTCCCTAATTGAGGACGTAATCACAGGCTTATTCATCATATTTGAAGGACAATTTCAAGTGGGCGATATAGTGTCAATTGACGCTTTTAGGGGCACTGTCACGGGCATAGGCATACGCACCACCAGCTTGACAGACGGCGGCGGCAACATTAAAACCATAAACAATTCCGACATACGCACAGTGGTAAACCTATCTCATGTGGACTCCTATGCGGTGAGCGATGTGAGCATCTCCTATGGCGCACCATTAGAAAAGGCGGAGGAAGTTATAGGAGAAATTTTGGTGCAAATGCCTGTAATGTACCCAGATGTTTTCAAGCTTGTGCCTACTTACGGCGGCGTACAGGAGCTGGCGGCATCAGGCGTGGTTTTGCGTGTTATGGCAAAGGTTGCAGAGGCGAATATATACAAGGCAAAAAGATTGCTTAACAGAGAATTAAAATTAGGTCTTGACAGAGCTAATATTGAAATTCCATTCACTCAGATAGTTATACACAACGCAAAATAGTACATACAAAAAGTGGTTTGATGTTTTATAGAATTACATTTTGTGCAAAACAACACCACTAAGTAACATCTCGCAATATTATTTATTGTAACTTTATTTTTTGAGATTAAAAATATGGACAAATCATCTATTAAATGTTAAAGTAAAGATGAAATAATGTATATGGGGTGATTGTGTGAAGATTGCAATAGTTGATGATGAACAGTCAGAAATAGAAAAACTAACTAAACTCATAGGAAAATATTCTTTTGAAAACAATGTGGAAATTACCTGTATGACCTTTACCAAGGGGGAAGTTTTCTTAAAAGAGGTTCTCGCCGATGGCTTTGATGTGACGTTTTTGGACATATTTTTGAAAGACGAAAACGGCATTGATGTGGCAAAAAAGATGAGATATGCAGGCGATGACAGCATTATAATATTTTCTACCGCAACAGACCAATATGCAGTAAAAAGCTATCGTGTGAGGGCGTTTGACTATCTGGTAAAGCCTTATGATTATGATAGAATTGTTGAAGCGCTCGCCCTTTGCCAAAAAGCCATAGTGTGTGATGACAAATATTTCATTGTAAAATCCAAGCGTCAAGATATGAAAATCAAGTGCAAAGATGTAGTATATGTGGATTATTATAATCACTATGTGCAAATTCATACTAAAAAGGGCATTATATCCACATACTCTAACTTTGATGATTTTTATAAGAATTTGGCAGGGCAGGAGAGATTTTTGCCTTGCTGTCGAAACTGCGCAATAAATATGGACGAGGTGCAGGAAGTCGTCTCAAAAAATTTCACGATGACTAACGGAGATGTGATTGCCATAGGCAAAAGACAGGAAAAAGAGGCTAAAAAAGCCTACGCTGAATACACTTTCAATAAACTTGAAAAAGCACAATAATCCATATATTTAGCAATGAAAAACCTCTGACAAGTTGATAGTTTACAAAAAAGCGGCACGAGTAAAAATCGTGCTGTTTTTTTGTGACTATAATGGTAAAAAATGGGTTATAACCGTAATTTTGTTGCTTTAAGTCACAAAAATGTAAAATTAAAGTTAATAAGTAGTCACTTTTGACTATTACTCAAATATTTTTTACTTTGAGGTTGTTAGAATGCAAAAAGAAGAATTTGCTCAAAATTATGAGTTTAATCCATACGCCCCCGAGGTAGTTTTACCACAGGAGTTAAATGCCACTTTGGAGCTGAACGACATCAAAGAACCATCGCTTTTGCCTGAAATGTCAGAGGAAGAGCTGTCTGAATTAGAGAAACAAAGAGAGAATAAAGCCGCAATAGATGAGCGAAAAAGACAGCAATCCCAACAGCAAGCACAGCAAAGACAGCAACAGTTAAGCCAGATGACCACGCAGTTTACAGCGATGACTATGGCATCGGTGGCGACGGTCACAGCCGCCTCTGTCGCTTCGGGCGGTGAGTTTTTGCCACAACTGAACACTGCGGCACTCTCCGCCGCCACTTACATTCAGCAGCAGTGGGACCAGGGGAGCGCTCACAGCGCCAATATAGGCGGAATGGATACGGGTGAGTTCCTCCAAGGGATAAACCCTCCTATAATCATAGAGAAAATAGCAGATTTAGTAATAAAGTTTGAACCCATAGGCGGTGGACAGCGCCCCGTGGCAAGCCCTGAGATTGTTCACAGTCCAAGCCCCAGCCCAAGTCCAAGCCCAAGCCCAAGCCCCAGTCCCAGCCCAAGCCCCAGCCCAAGCCCAAGTCCAAGCCCCAGTCCAAGCCCAAGCACCAGTCCAAGTCCAAGTCCAAGTCCAAGTCCAAGTCCCAAGTCCAAGTCCAAGTCGGAGCCTATAATTCCCCCGCCGCCACCACCTCCTACACCAACGCCAACGCCTACACCTACACCCACTCCCACACCACCTCCCCATGTGCACACTTTTGATGCAGGGGTGGTGATAACACCTCCAACTTGTATAGCTCAGGGCGTTAAAAGGCTTACCTGTACGGATTGTAAAGAATTTAAAGATGAAAATATCCCTATGATAGGGCATACATATTCAGCCGCTTGGCAAAAAACACCGGGAGATGCGGTAAATCATTCTCATAGCTGTACCACGGCAGGGTGCAGCGCCACCGAGACAGCGCCCCATAATTTCCTGTCGAGAGTTTGTTCTGATTGTCAATTTAAAATGTACGAATTTGCATTTGCATCGCCGGAAAATGACAGTGTCATACTTTCAAGGGCAGATTTAACCGCTGATTTGACAGCCTCTTGGAGCATTAGCTACATACCAAATGACTGCGCCGACACATTGGAATTGACCGCTACAATTGAGGAGATAAACACAGCAGAGTCATCTCCCACAATCTCTGCCATACCAAACAAGCCAACTTCCGTATCGGTGAGCGTTCCCTCCGCTTCACTGATGGACAGAAAACCCTACGGAATAACAATCATAGCCAATTATGAGGGAAAAAGGGTAGCTGCACGCTATTACAGCTTTGTATACACGGCTGAAAATTTATCATTCACAATGGACCCACCAAGAATAGGATAATTACGGAGGCAATTTATGAAAAAACTTCACAACAAGTCAGAAAAATTTCCAATAGGAAAAATAATTGCCATAGCTATAACAGTGATTTGCGCTCTCTGCATCGCCTTTCCACAGGCGCTGGGATTTTTATCTCCTATGCAGCAACAGACACTTTTGAGCTTTAGACAAAAATATTTTTCAAATGTACTTCCCACCACCGACACAGGCAGTTTTGATTTCTTGCGCTTGGTGGCGATTGCAATATTATTTTCCGTCTGCTATGTGTTAAACTTAATAGTTGCCTTTGTGGCAGATAAAATTAAATTAAAAAATCCACACTCTGAAACCTTGAAAGGCTTGGCTTGCAACTGTATAAAATATGCCATAGTTATCGCTGCCATAATCTTTGGGCTGTCCATAATGGGGGTCAATATGGTGGCGGTCATCACCTCTTTGGGGGTGATAGGGCTGGTCATAGGCTTTGGCACCCAGTCTCTGATTGAAGATGTAATCACAGGATTATTCATAATATTTGAGGGTCAATTCCAGGTGGGAGATATTGTGACAATCGACGGTTTCAGAGGCACTGTGTCAGGCATAGGCATACGCACCACAAGTTTGATGGACGCAGGGGGAAATATCAAAACCATAAATAATTCCGATAACTATCAATAACAAAAATTCCATTATAAAAATCTCCTATTCTACTCTAATTTAATATTAAAGACACACCATTATCCGTTTACAGTATAACATATTTATTGCCACTTTCTATCCATCTCGTCATACC
>JAVVVT010000048.1:0-11140 GCA_036652515.1 Oscillospiraceae bacterium | reverse complement strand
ATGTGAATTTTATTATTTTAGATGTAGTGGACGGCAAAAGAGAGACCAAAGAAAAGGGGCTTGCCTTTTTGCAAGACAATAAATATGACGATATAACCCCATATTTTGACTCTTTTGGAGAAGGCTGCTCACTATTCGGGATTTCAAGTTTTCCCACCACCGTCTATATAGACAAGGACGGCAATCTGTATGATGCCACCATAGGCTTGACAAGTTACGACGCCGCAAAGGCTGTTATAGATAAGATGTTAGAGGAATAATATGCAGTATTTATTGACTTTTTCCGAGGGCGTTTTTGCCTTTATCTCCCCTTGTATTCTGCCTATGCTGCCTATATTTTTAGCATATATCAGCGCAGATGAGCAGAAAAGTCTTTCAAAGAGATTTATTAATACACTGTTTTTTGTGCTGGGATTTTCCACTGTTTTCGTCCTTATGGGGGCAACCGCCTTTTCATTAGGGAGCTTTTTAAGCGCCTACAAAGGCTTCTTGACAAAGCTCGCAGGGGTGATGATGGTGTTTTTCGGCTTTGTTTACTTGGATTTTATCAATCTTAATTTAGGCGGAAAATCCTCCGGGAAAAAGCCCGTGGGTCTCTTGTCAAACTTTTTGTTCGGCGTGAGCTATTCCTTTGGCTGGACACCCTGTTTGGGGGCTTTTTTGGGCAGTGCCTTAGCCCTTGCCGGAGTGCAGGAAACAGTTTTTCAGGGTATGGGGCTTTTGCTATCTTTCAGTTTCGGCTTGGGGGTGCCCTTTGTGATTTTCAGCCTGTTGTATGAAGAGCTGAAAGGCGTCACAAGCTTTTTAAAGAACAATTCTCAGGTTATAAAATATATCGGCGGCGGTGTTCTCATAATAATGGGTCTGTCTATGGTTTTTGACCTATATGGGTTTTATTTGGGGCTGTTCAACTGAGTGACATTTTAAGGGAGAGTTCTGATGACAGAAATTGAAAAGTCTCTGCCGTATATGCTCAAACAAGCGACATTTTTATAGAATTTTTATATATAAAACATAGGGACAGGGGTGAAATAAAAGCACCTCTGTCCCTAATATATTTTGTTAAAGGAAAAATCCAGCCTCATATTATCCCAAACAATATGAGCCCAACCGTATTTATGGCAAAATTTGCGAACATATGTATCAGCCAAGAAATATATATGTTTTCTCCCTTTTCGTTGAAAAAGTCGAATATAACTCCGCCCACCGCCAAGGCCACCACTGCCAAAAATATAAGCTCTATTCTAAACCAGCCAATCATCATGGCAACGTGGTACAGGGCAAATGCCGACGAGCTGAATATGTATGCAAACTTGCGGCTTGACACTTTTTTAAGGGAAAAGAAGGAAAATCCTCTGAAGAAAAACTCTTCCAACAAGGAGTTGGCAAAGGATATGTACAGCGCCACAAAGGCAAAATTTCCCTTGTTCACCCCTGCGCCCTCACCTAATTTTCCTGTGATGAGTGAAAAATCAAATATATTTCTGAAGATAAAATATCCGCCGACAATTGCGACGTAGACAAAAATACCGGCTAACAGTGCGATTTTTATCCCCTTTTTCTTTGGAATAAGCAGACTTTTTAAATCACAGTCCCTGTGGAAATATGCGTAAGATAGGGGTAATATCAAAAATAATGCCGCCTTTATTGCGGACTTAATGGCATATCCCGGCTGAATGACCGCATCAACCCACCCCATAATTATACAGGATATGGCGACGATAGCTGTGATGCTATATTTTTTATATTTCATTTTTCCTCTTACATAACTTATCGTCCGCTTCTTATATTTTGGCAAATCAAGCTTAAATCTCGGCTTTTTTCAAAATTTGCAACACGCCTTTTATTCCATGTCCGCTTTCAAAGTCAAAAAGCAACTTTTTATTTTAGACCCTTATCCTAAACCACTTTTATACTACGGCTTTTAAAATATAATCACTTGTGATATTTGCTTCCGCTGTTTATACAAAACCCACGATAAATTTGTTCTAAAATCATCAGCCTTGCCAACTGATGAGGGAAGGTCATCTTTGAAAAAGACAGCCTTAAATCGCTGCGCTCTTTCACCCTTTTGGACAGCCCATGGCTTGAGCCTATTATAAGGCATATCCCCGAAAACCCGTCCACCGCCTTTTGGGCGAACACCCCAGCCAGCTCTTCGCTGGTGATTTGCTCTGCCTCAATGCACAGAGATATTATATAGCTCTGTTTTGGGATTACCTCTAAAATTTTATCCGCTTCTTTTTCCAGCGCTTTTTCAATCAGAGTATTGTTCAGATTTTTTTCCGGCAAGGGCTCGTCGGCAAGCTCTATAAGATTGAAATTGCACATAGGTTTAAGCCTTTTGATATATTCGTTGCACCCGTCGGTCAAAAAACCTTTTTGCACCTTGCCCTGAGCAATCACGGTGACTGTTTGCATAAGCTATACCTCATAAAACTAAAATTCCGCTGGCAGTGTTATTTCGTGGCGACGATTTGGTCTTATGGACACATCTTGTCCTATTACAATGCCATTTCTTTCTGCCATATCCACAATTTGTTGCAGGGCGAGGGAGGGGGTGTTGTTGGTGTTTGACAGATGACAGAGCTGAATTTTTTTGACCCCGTTATCTATGAGTTTCAAGGTTGTAACACTGCTTTGTGCGTTGCTTAAATGTCCACGGTTTGAAGATATCCTCACCTTTAAATATTGGGGATAGGGTCCTTCTTTAAGCATCTGCTCATCATAATTAGACTCTAAAACCACCAATTCATTCCCCTGTAATTTGTTATAAATATGGTTTGTCACACAGCCTAAGTCGGTGGCAATCGCCATTGAAGTACCTTTTTGCGTATGTATTTTAAAACCCATACAGCCCACAGAATCATGAGGTGTATCAAAGCCCTCCACGAAGAACGGTCCAATATTCGACCCTGTAAAATCTATATCTTGGGCGTCAATATGTCCGGGGATAAGGCTGTTATCCGCCAAATAATCAAGGGTGCAAGAATTTGTGTAAAGAGGCACAGCAAGCTTTTTCAAGAATACATTCAAGCCTGCGGTATGGTCTGAGTGCTCGTGGCTTACGAGTATCCCTTGCAAGTTTTTCATATCCAAGCCCACATCATTTATTGCCTTTGTGGTCAGCCTCGCCGACTTTCCCATATCGATGATAATAAATTTTCCGTCCTCCACCACTAAGGAGCAATTCCCCGATGAGCCGGAATAGAGCGAAATATATTGTGCCATTTAAACCTCGTTATTTTGTGATAGCTTTGCACCCGTGGACACAAAGTTAGGGACAGAGTGTGTTGTAAAAAGCACTCCGCCCCATTTAATCAATATGCTTTTTTAAGCGGCTCTTCGTCGGGTATATCCAATTTTTGGATACTTCCCCCAAGAGCCTTTATCTTTTTGACAATGTCAACATATCCTCTTTCAACGTGGGAAATTTCGTTTACCTCGCTTTGACCCTCCGCACATAATGCCGCCACTACCAGCGCAGCACCTGCACGCAAATCCGTCGCCTTTACAGGGGCGCAGCGAAGCTTTGTGGCTCCCTCAAAAACTGCCACTCTGCCCTCCACTTGAATGTTGGCACCCATTTTGTTCAGCTCGTCGCAGTATTTAAAACGGTTGTCCCAAATGCCCTCGGTTATGATTGAAGTGCCTTTTGCCAAACACAGCAGCACCCCCATAACAGGCTGTAAGTCTGTTGGAAAGCCCGGGTGAGGCATAGTTTTTATATTGGTGCTCTCGTATTCCGATACACCTATAACACGGATTGCATCATCAAACTCCTCAACCTTTGCACCGATAATTTTCAGCTTGCTGGTTATGGGCTCAAGATGTTTTGGAATAACATTTTTTATGGTTATATCCCCTCTTGTGGCAGCCGCAGCCACCATAAAAGTTCCTGCCTCAATCTGGTCGGGTATGACGGTGTATGTGCCACCGTGCATCTTTTCAACCCCTCGGATTTTTATCACGTCTGTGCCTGCGCCCCTCACATCCGCTCCGATGGTATTCAAAAAGTTTGCCACGTCCACTATATGTGGCTCCTTTGCCACGTTCTCCAAAATTGTATTGCCCTTTGCCATAACAGCCGCCAACATAGCATTTATGGTTGCACCCACTGATATTGTATCAAAAAACACATGGGCTCCACAAAGGTTGTGGGTATTGACATTTATCATAGCGTAGTCCAAAGAATTTGCTGCGCCAAAAGCCGTAAATGCCTTTAAGTGCTGGTCTATGGGTCTTGCGCCCAAATCACAGCCACCGGGCATAGGCACGCTGGCATCGCCAAAGCGAGAGAGCAGACTACCTAAGAAATAATAGGAGGCACGCATCTTAATTCCCAGCTCTAAAGGGACTTCAGTAGTGTCCACAGTGGAGGTATCAATCTCCAAGACCGACGGGCTCAATCTTTTGACTTTAGCCCCCATCTGCCTTAAAATTTCAATCTCATTGCGGATATCACTTATATCGGGTACATTCTCAAGGGTACAGACACCGCTCGCCAGCACTGTGGCGGGCAGAATAGCTACCGCTGCATTTTTCGCACCGCTTATGACCACTTCGCCCCTCAACGGCCTACCGCCGGTTATAATATACTTTTCCAAGATTTTTCTCCTTACGGCACCACGTCTTTTTAATAAATTTCAATTTTAGATGAATTAAACTACCTTGATTTTACTTGACCTTATTGTATACATAAATATCTCAAATAGACATAAGTACACCATAAAAAATTATAAATTACCGGCAACTAAAGGGTAAATATCCCCTATCAGCTGTGAAAGCGTCTTACTGTTTTGCCAAATCGTATATTTATATTTAGAATTACATCCAGTTTTTAGGGTCATATCGCCAGTCGCCTTTTTTGACTTCAAAATGTAAATGGTTGCCTGTGGAGTTACCGGTAGAGCCCATTCTTGCAACGACTTGACCTTTTGAAACCTGCTGACCTTGGCTGACAAGTATAGCAGAGCAGTGACCATACAGCGTCTGATATCCGCCGTGCTCAATGATCATATGTATGCCATATCCTCTATTACCATATTTCACTGAGACCACCACGCCTGAGTCCGCCGCCATTATTGGTGTTCCGTAAGGCGCTGCGATATCAAGACCGTTGTGCGACGGGTACTGTCCGGCAAATCCACGGCTCAATCGTCCTCCGCCTGACACCGGCCAGATACATCTTCCTGTGCCGCCGGCTATCACTGTGCCGTTCCACAAAGTGCCAGACTGAATTACTTCTGTCACAGGCTCGCTGACCACCACCGTCTGAGTTATGGTCTCGCTTTGATATATGCCGTCAACATAAGTGGTCTCCACGGTTTGCTCGTTGACGCCGTCCACACCTTTTTGCGACACCTTTGTGGTGCCCATATTCATAGAGTTGTTCTTTTCTGTCTTGGTCTTGTGGGGTACAGCCACTTCACGCACGCTGTGTTCTACATACTTCACCTGTAAGAAAGGCACAGATGCACCCACTAAGCACTCATCTCCCGGCCACATACCACTGCCCTTCATATTAGGGTTGAGGCGGTAGAGCTCATTTAATGTGATACCGTTTTTCTGGGCTATCTTAGAGGGGGAGTCTCCCGTCACCACGGTGTAGCGTTTTTCTCCACTTATCTCGCCTTTTACAAGGTTTAACAATTTTTCTTCAGGCACGACGCTGTCTGTGAAGAATATTCCGTCCGTCACACTCACGTCCTGCACAAAGCTCACCGTCCTGTTGGAATCTCCGTTCTCGTAAGGGGCTTTGAGTGAATTTATGGCATCGTTCAAAGGCTCTGCCTCTTTAACTGCCCCATAGAAATTGCCGTCCATATACAGACCCGTCGCCTCTAATATGTTCTCGTCGGAGGCGGAAAGTATATTGTCTGCCAAACGTCTCTCATCAAGTATATCTTTATTTGACATAGAGACCATCTTTATGCTGGAATTAAGCTCCCACTTTTGGTTTTCTGTGGAGACAAGCTTATTTTTGATAATCTTGTCCGCATTTTCCAAAACAGAGTAGCTTGCGATAGTGCCAATAGGCTCATTATCTAAAATCACCTCTATGGCATATTCTCTGTTAAAATTTACGCTCACCACAATGACAAAAATCAGCGCAGTCGCCACAGGTGCGGCGTATCTGTACAACTCAAGAGCCAAATTGTGATGTTTTGACATACCCTGTTTGACATATTTTTTTACTTCTTTTATCGCCTTGCGGTTCTTGTCGCCTCGGGCATCTTTTATGATGTCCGTGATGTTGACAATGGCTATCTCTAAGCGCTCCAAGGGCTCCCCTAAATCGTCCAAAACCGTATCGCTGAACTTGTCTAAGAAGAGCGACACCTCTGCAAAAATATTCACAGCCGCCTTGGCAATTCGGGAACACACCTTCCAAGCAGCCCTCGCCACTATCAGCCACTGCATTTCAACGCAGCAACCCACCTCATAAAACAGTGCTCCAAAAAAATCTTGTAAGCTTTTTATTGTAATTTTATCTTGATTATAATGTTTGAACATCATTTTAAGCCGAGATACTTTTTTTACATCACCATTATTATGCTCACGTTTATTATTGCGCTTTAATGGCATTTCTTCAGCTCCTTTATAACGAATTTGGCAAAGTCTCTCTTTGCCTAAGTCTAAATTATACCTTGTACAGACAATTTTTTCAAGAAAAATTACTTATTTTCACCCTTTTGTATCTTATAATTCACACTTTAGCAATATTTGAGCCGATATTACACAATATTATATCCTTTTGTTGATACGCCCTGTATTCTTGTTGCAAGATTTTGCATATCACTGGGCAAGTGCGAAGACAAGCTCACCACCGCCTTGGTGTCGGGGCTGATAAATTCTAAACTTTGGCAGTGCAATGCGTGCCTTTTTATTATAGAAGTGTCCCCGCCGTATAAATCATCGCCTAAAAGGGGGTGTCCTATATAGGAGAAATGCACCCTGATTTGGTGTGTCCTGCCCGTGTCCAATTTTATCCTCACCAGCGCCACATCACGGTTTTGTTTTATCAGCTCATACCGAGTTTTTGATTTTTGACCTATGGGGGATACACATCGTGTGATAATAGAGCCCTCCTGCCTTGCGATAGGGGCATCTATAACCCCCTGTGACTGCTGAAAATCTCCCTTTGTCAGCGCAATATAGGTTTTGTCCACGCCGCCTTTTAAAATCTCGGCGCTGTGGGCGTCAAGGGCTATGAGCACAAGACCCGAGGTGTTTTTGTCCAGTCTGTTCAGCACTCTGCAAATTTTATCCTGCCCTCTTTTGCTCCAATAGCCGGCAAAAGCATTTGCCAAAGTGCCCTCATTATGATTGAAGGAGGGGTGAACAGGCATATCATACGGTTTTTCCACCACCATACAGCAACTGTCCATATAAACTATTTCAAGGGGTAAATCCTGTGGGATAACAGTGCTTTTCTCCACTTCTTGCGGACGGTCTGCGGTTTCAAGGGACACTTTATCGCCGATTTTTATTTTATAATCGGTGTTTTGCCTCTCGCCGTTGACCTTTATCCCGTCAAAAAGAAATTTAAGCCGTTTAATCTGGGCGGCGCTCACCCCGGACTCCCTCAAAAATATATTCAAAGACAGATTTTCATGCTCTTGGCCTGCGGTAAAATTTATTATCATTACTTTAATTGAATTTCCTTTATTTTTAATCATTATAATACAAATTTAATAAATATCAAAGAACTTTTTCAAAATAAACACTTTATTGGTGTTGAATAATAAGCGATGATGTGATAAACTATTATAGCTAATAGGCAAGGAGTGATTAAATGTATTGTACAAATTGTGGTATTCCACTTGAAGACAACGCAATTTTTTGTCCAAACTGTGGCCGCAAGGTAGGCGAAAATGCCCACGGCGGCAATATTTTGGAAGATATTCGCAATCAATATCAAGATGTTATGGCAAAACCCAAGAGCAAGTTTATCGCAGGTGTCCTGGCAATTTTACTGGGCAGTGCAGGTATACATAACTTTTATTTGGGCTATACCAAAAAAGGTGTGATACAGCTTTTGATGTTTGTGTTCTTTTTGGGTTGGTTGAGCTTTTTGTGGGCAATAGTTGAGGCGATTATGATTTTTACAGGCAGTATCAATTGTGATGCTTACGGTATGCCCTTAGCGGATAATTTTTAGTTTTTTGCGAGTAAAACATACGATGGCGTAAGCTTTTAAGCTTATGAGGAAAGTCCGGGCTTCCCAGGACAAGGATAGCTGATAACGTCAGCCGAGGGCGACCTTAGAGATAGTGCAACAGAAAGAGACCGCCTGTTTTTTACAGGTAAGGATGGAAAGGTGGGGTAAGAGCCCACCAGCGTGCTGGAGACATCACGGCTATGTAAACCTTATCCGAAGCAACACCCGATAGCAGAGCAATGTAGTCCTGCAGCTCTCAAGAGGTGGCTTGAGCCACAGAGCAATCTGTGGCCACAGATAGATCATCGTTTAATACAGAACCCGGCTTACGGTTTACTCGTTAAAATAAAAAATAACAGACTGCGTTTTATATGCAGCCTGTTTTTTTATGTGATTTTAATCGAAACTCCCTTGCTTTGGGGCAAGGTGTGCTCAGTTGAGACATAGACAAAATCAAAGTCTGATTTCTGTTATCCCCTCCACGGCTTTTAGTGCTTTTAGCACCGCCTCGCTCTGCTTGAAATTTTCAGTGATAAAAGTTATCTCTGCGCTGTTGTCCTCACCTTTGTAATAAAATCTCGTCTCGGTCTCCTGTGTGTCTACCCCTGCGGAATTTATGGCTTTTAGGATATGGATAACCACATCGGCATCAGGGCGTGCGTTTATAACAATCTGCTTTGGAGAAGAATTTTTCTCTAAATGCTTGGTGACATAATTTAAAAGCGAGAGGACTATGAGCACCAAAACCGCAGTCATAACACCCAAATCGTAATATCCGGCGCCTATGGCAAGACCTATACAGGCAACGCTCCAAAGACTTGCGGCGGTGGTCAAACCTTTTATGGTGGAATTTGCGTGCATAATCGTCCCTGCGCCCAAAAAGCCCATTCCCGTTATGACCTGTGCGGCAAGTCGAGGGTCATTTGCCACTCCATAAACTTCAAAGCTGTTTTGCATCATAAGCTGTGAGAGCATCATAACCATAGCTGCCGCCATACACACCAAAAGATTGGTGCGCATACCTACGGGGTGATGTTTGATCTGCCTTTCAAAGCCAATCAAGCCTCCCAATACCGCAGATAGCACCAAACGTATTGCCATTACCTCTTGACTTATCATTTTTTCCTCTATTCTTCACAATATGTAAAGTCTTTTTGTGACTCCTTGAGCAATGCCTGCGTCATCTCATCGCCGTATAGTTTGTTAAAATCCGCCATTGCCACGGCGATTATGCTCTGGGCGTCGTGCTGTGACAGATGTTCTTCCAGCGCCCTTGTCATAGCGCTTAAAAGGTGTCCGCTGTGGTAAAGAAAATCCTTTGTGACGCTGTCGGCAAGCCTTGCTTTATCCATTGCATACTCACGTTTTTCATCGGCATTTGACAGGGAAAATCCAAGCCATTCAAAGGCACAGCACTCTTCTCCGTGGGATAAAGTTGAGTTTATGTTTATTTTGTTTTCTTGATTAAATCCTTTTACTAAATATTTATCAACAAAATTGCAATAGTTTTTTCCGTACTCAAGCAGTCCGTTTTCCTCCCAGGCTTTGCACCAGCCACACCGTGTCACGCTGCTTTTGTACACTGGGGTGTAGGCGTCCACCTCTGAAGCAGAAAGCTCGTTTTTGTCCTCCCACTCACCGTAGAGCAGGTATGAGCGCATAGTCAGCTCGTCTCCGTTTGCAAGGGCTCTTTGTGCCATTCTCCCCCCTCTTTCAAGTCCATAAAGCTTGGTGCCCTCATCGCAGGCATCGGCTCCATCGTCTCCAAGAGCCTCAAAAGCACTGCGGTAAATCAGCGCAAAAAGTATGGCGTGATGGGGTATATCAAAATATTCGGCGATATAATCTCTGTCCATTTTAAATTCTCCTTTTAATAATATGTTTTGTGATATGGCAGATAAAAAAGATGTCTGATTTTTAAGCAAACAAACATCTATTTATTGCCTCTTCACCCTTATAGCCTCATTATACGACACCTGTAATGATATATCAATAATTAAATATCAGCTTCATCACAAGCAATGCGAATACTCCCGGCAAGGACAGCACGCTCGCCACAAAGGCTGTGCAGGCGTTTACCGCTATGTAACACCCTGTGACACCTGATGTCAGGTTGATGAGCAAAAGCCCGGCAAAGCCACTTACAGCGCTTTTCAGCGCCGTGACAAATGGTCTTTTGCATTTGGATATGGCAAAGGCAACTGCCGAGAGGGTTATAAGCCCCGCAGCTATTAAAATCAATTGCATTTTATCTCTCCTTTATATTTGATTTGCCATAGTTTGTTTATCTTGAGCAAGCTCCTGTGCCTTCAGCTCTTTGATTTCTCTCAAAAGGTATTGGTAGTGCTTGTTCAAGCTGTGTTTTTCATAAATTCTCGCCTCGATGAGTGCGTCCTCCACTGTCATATCAAATATAGCCTCGTTGCACCTAAGCAGTCTCTCGCACTCTTTCAACTGCTGTGTCAAAAAGTTTATGCTCTCCTGCCTTTGAGAAAAAATCTCTGTTTTTTTTGGTTTGAACATACCAATCACCCCTTTATTTAGATTTGTATTCAAGTGTTGGTAATTGTTATATAAATATGCAAATTAAGGTAAAAAAATAACAGCACTCGATTATTGAATGCTGTTAAAAATTTATTATTTTTGCTTTGGATATCCCTTTTTCTTGGGCTTGGGCTCGTGTGGCTTTCTGTCGCCAAACGGTTTCTTTTCACCACTAAAGGGCTTCTTCTCGCCACCGAATGGTTTCTTTTCACCACTAAAAGGCTTTTTTTCGCCGCTGAATGGTTTCTTTTCTCCACTGAATGGTTTATTTTCGCCACTAAATGGTTTATTTTCGCCATTAAAAGGTTTTTTCTCGCCACCAAATGGCTTTTTCTCACCACTAAATGGTTTCTTTTCTCCACTAAAAGGCTTTTTCTCGCCACTAAAAGGCTTTTTTTCACCGCTGAATGGTTTCTTTTCGCCACTAAATGG
>JAVVVT010000047.1:0-11229 GCA_036652515.1 Oscillospiraceae bacterium | reverse complement strand
GGTCTCATAGCAAGCCTTGGCAATCAGATACATATCCTGTGCGGTGGTGTAATGATTTGCAGAAAACAGCCCGTGTGGATTGCTGAAATTCGTATTTTCACAGCCTAACTTCTTCGCCTCGCTGTTCATCATCATACAAAAATTGGCTATACTTCCATTGCCGATATAGTCCGCTAAAATGTTTGCAGCCTCATTTGCGCTGGGTAAAAGCAGGGCGTAGAGCAGATTTCTTGCCGAGAGAACCTCCCCCTGTCTTATGTCCGCAGTGGAGGCATTCTGCCCGAAAAGTTCATCGTAAACATACCTTGGGGCAGTTATCATAGTGCCGTCAAGGTCGGTGATATATTTCATAGTCACATAGGCTGTGAGCATCTTTGTAAGGGAGGCTGGAGTGCGCTGTGCGTCGCTGTCCTTCTGGAAAATCACCTCGCCTGTGTCCAAGCTTACCAAAAGGTAACTGGCGGTATTTAACTCCAAAGGCAGCTCGTATCTGGCTGATTGAAGGGCATATACCGGCGGCGTGAGGAGCCCTATTGCTATGATACAGCATAAAAATATGCTGAAAATTTTTGAATATTTTTTCATATAGACATTCCCTGTAAATTTAAGTATAATATAAAGAGCGCCTCCTGCTCAAAGAGAGGGTAGGTGACGGCTTAGGCAAGTAGGTTAGTTATTCCATAAAAAATCTTTTAACTGTTTTAAGTGAGTGCTTAACTCTTGCAGATGCTTATCGCCCTGTGTTTTATAAGCAGGAGCTTTAAAATACAGTATACCATATTTTCTATGGTAAATAAAGCAAAAATAACCATTTTAGTGAGGTTGCAATGATTTTTATAACAGCGGATACCCACGGCGATTTTGACCGTTTGACGGACAAAAAGCTTAAAAATATCAAGATTGGGGACACCCTCATTGTCTTGGGCGACTTCGGTTTTGTATGGCATAACGACAAAGCGGAGGCAAAGACTTTAAAGAAAATCGCAAAGCTCCCTTTCAAGACTCTTTTTATCGACGGGTGCAATGAAAATTTTGACGTTTTAAGCTCATACCCTGACACCCTCTACGGTTCAGCTGGGGCAAAAGAGATTTATAAAGATAAAATTTATTACATAAAACGTGGAGAAGTCCTTGAGTTAGAGGGGATAAAACTGCTCTGCTTTGGTGGCGGAGAGGGGCTGGACGAGTTTATGTTTGACAATAATCCGCCCTCTCAGGCAGATTTTGAAAACTGCGTGGCAAATCTCAAAAAGCACCAATTCAAGGTTGACTATATTCTGACCCACAGCCCCAGTGGTAAAATCAACCGTTTTATAAATATGGACAGCCACTCCACGGGCAATCTTTTTGACTTTTTGGATTTGGTTTACGAAAAGGTGGATTATCGCCGCTGGTATTTTGGCTCAATTCACGCCGACAAATACATCTCACCTAAAGCCCAGGGGGTTTATACGGAAATTTATCAGCTGATTTAATTTATAGATAAAATATCACATTTTGCTTTGGTTAAAGCTGACGCCTAAATTTATCGACGGTTTAATCCTTATTTTTTGCTTTTGCTGCTCCAAATTGGGGCTTCCGTCTCATCGCCCTGTGGCAAAAACAGCTTGGAAAGCCACCTGTATACCAAAGTTGCCACCACCGCAAACACTATTATAAATATGAGCTTATATTTCAGCGGTATATAATTTGTTATGTCCACCGCCTCTGATATAGCCGAGCTTAAAAAAATCATCTTGCCCCTTATCTTGCGCCATTTGTGCGTCAATTGTATAAATATAAAAAATGCTGTCACTGTTATGATAGCATTTTTTTTGCTTTTTAACAATGGAATTTATATGAAATAAACCCGCCCTCGTCCCATCCTCGAACTATCAGCAACAAACAAATCTCCCTTTACCACCACGCGCGCCCCTCTCTCGCCCCTCAAACTAACAGCGACAAACAAATCTCCCTCTACCACTCTACCCCCACCTCGCTCACAGCTCGACAAACATCACCACCCCCCACCACAATCGCCTCGCCCCTCCTCAAACTATCATCTACAAGCAAATCTCACTCTACACTACCACACTTGCCCCCTCTTAGGGTCACACCACCACAAAAAAGCTCAAATAGTCTATATTTATTGACTTTAATGATAATATGTACTACAATAACATATAGTATCGGAGGCAGCACATATGAAAAATTCAAAAAGAGGTTTCACCTTGATAGAGCTTATGGTTGTGGTGGCAATTATGGGTGTTTTGACGGCGGTGGCTGTACCTATGTACAACAATTCCAACAAGAAAGCGATTGAAACCACCTGTGCATACAACGTGCGAACCTTGGCAGGAACTGTTATGCAGTACACCACCTTGGAGCTCACCGACGTGAAGAACCTGTCTGCTGCCGACACCGAGACCTTGACCACTGCCCTAAAAGAAAAGGGCTATTTAATATCCCTACCCACCTGTCCGGGTGGCGGAAAATATATCCTTGAAGACGGATACTATAAATGCACCATTCACCCTATCAGCGATGAAGATTTAAACAAGCCGGTCTTTTCAGGGGGAATAGGCACGATAGTGGGGAATATCCACGATATTTACACCGCTCTCCACAGTCCCGACGGCAGTTATGACCGCAAAAAGTGGGAAGAGATGTTCAAAAAATACGACATAGATGTAACTAAAGGGAATATGAACGATTGGTATCGTGAGCTTGTGAAAAGGCTGAACGGAGGAGAATTTCCCACTGTGGAGGTGGGCGAGGACACCCTGCATATATTGCCTATGTTAAACCCCACCGGCGGCAGCGGAGCTTTAAATCCCGACACGGCTATCTATTACGCCAGTGGCACGGGGGATTCAAACGCCAGCTATGTGTACAACAAGGCAGATGGCTGCTGGTATAAACATATTGGCGGCAGCTATGATATGACAAACAAAACTTGGGCTAACGTGGCTTTTGAGCTGTCTTTTACCGGCAAGGACCAACTTTGGGAAAAAACAGATGACATCACCTATGACCCTTACAAAAAATAATTTATAAATCAATATAACAAAATACCCTTGAAAAGCTTTTCAAGGGTATTTTTATGTAATTTATCAGTGAGTTTATAACAGATTTTAGATAGGAGCGCAAATCACCTTTTACATTTTAGGTAATTTATCGGTGAATTTACACTCTCCGTGGGTTATAGGCAAAATCTAATCGCCTCTATCAAAAGTTATTTTGTACACTCTTTTATAACTCTAAGGACATTTTTATAGGCGATTTTCTCTATTTCGCTCTCGTGAAATCCCTCTTTTGCCAGTGCGTCCCAGAGCAGAGGTATCATAGCGGAGTTAGAAATTTCTTGTGTGCCATAAATTCCGTCAAAGTCAGTGCCAAGACCTACGCAGTCTATTCCGCCTAAGGAGGCGAGGTATTTTGCGTGCTTAACAATGTGGCTGATAGGGGTGTGCATAGCGTTGGTGTCAGGGTCCATAAATCCGGGGGCAAAATTAAGTCCGGTGACACTGCCAGTGTTGCCTAAGATTTTTATCATATCGTCTGTCAAATTACGGGTGTGAGGGCTGATGCTTCTTGCGTTTGAGTGGGTTGCCACAAAGGGCTTTTTGGCATACTTTGCCACATCGTAAAATCCCCCGTCAGACAGGTGGGAGACGTCCACAATAATCCCCAAATCGTTCATAAAAGGTATCGCTTCTTTGCCAAACTCGGTGAGCCCCAGCGCCATCTGGGTTTTATCCTTGCTGTTTGGGTAGCCAAAGCAGTTGGCAAAATTCCAGGTGAGGGAGATAGCTCTCACCCCTTTGTCGTAGACGTATTTCAGTTTGTTGAAATCGCCCCTAATCATTCTGCCGTCCTCAATGGTGAGAATTGCGCTCATCTTGCCATTTTTTTCATTTTCTTCAATGTCTTGGGCGTTGCCTGCAAAGGCGATAATATCCTTGTGGGCATTAATCTCCCTATAAAAACCGCCTGAGAGCTTGTCAAAATATTCATCGTCGCTCATAACTTTAAGTTTTTCTTTTTCAAAAGAGTTCTCGGGGACAAAAAACATAGCAAAAAACTGTGCCAAAGCGCCGCCTTTTTGCAGTTTTAAAAAGTCCACCTGCTTATCGCTTGAATACAGGCTATATTCCCCGTCACGGGCAAAAGGCATAAGGGTATCGCAGTGCATATCAATAAATTTCATTGATTTTTTTCCTTTCTTACTCTATAATTAATGTATATATTATATACTAATTATTATTAAAAATCTACTCTTAAAAGCAAATTATTGTGAGGATTATATGCAAACATTGACGCTTATGGAAGATATCGACTCTTTAAAGACAACTTTTGGCGAGGACTTAATCGAATATGTAAAAGGCGGTCAGCTTAACAGATTTGAGCTTTTTGGCGAAAATAATATTATGTATTTCAAGGTCTACAACATCACCCAGCCCTTGAGCAAGCCCTTTAAATTCATCATCTTGCAAAGTCGGGAGGACTTGTCGATACTCTGCCACGGCAAAAGAGCCAAAGAGCTTATGACAGACTGTTACTCCCCCCGCATAACCGACAACGAGAAGCAGCTATACAATATATTCTCCCTGCTTCTAAAAAATGACGGGGACAATTTAGAGAGCTTGGAAGAGCATATCATCAAGACTGAGGACAACTTGGTGGAGCGTGTGAAGATGGATTACCAACGTGAAATTGTGGGGATACGCAAGTCACTTATGGTTCTTAAAAAGTATTATTACCAGCTTTTGAGGGTATTTGAGGGCATTTCTGAAAACGAAAATCAGCTCTTTTCCTCAAGTGGGCTTGCACTTTTGCACATAATTGAAAAACGCCTTGACCGCCTCCACGGGAACACGATGAATATGCGTGAATATGTCTCCCAGCTCCACGAGGCTTACCTTGCCGATATGGATTTGGAGCAAAACAGCATAATGAAAGTCTTTACGGTGGTCAGCACAATCTTTCTGCCTTTAGGGCTTATCACAGGCTGGTACGGTATGAATTTAAAGATGCCCGAGACCCAGTGGGTTATGGGCTACCCCTTTGTGATTGTGATTACCATCTTTGTGGTGGTGGGCTGTCTGTATTATTTCCGCCGCAAAAAATGGTTTTGATGTGATTTTTTTATCCTCAAACCATATTATATTTATATAAGCAAAAAGCACCTCTTTATTGACAGCGGATTTTATGCCGTCTAAAGGGGTGCTTTTTTATAGCTGAAAACTATCGATACCTACTTTATCACAATTAATTTTTTTAATCAAAAGCACCTCTTTATTGACAGCGGTTTTGTGCCGTCTAAAGGGGTGCTTTTTATAGCTGAAAACTGTCGATACCTACTTTATCACAATGAGTTCTTTTGTGCATTTGTTCAGCACTTCGGTCTCACCTTTTTCGTTGATGATGACCACGTCCTCAATCCTTATGCCGATTTCGTCCTTGATATAGATGCCGGGCTCGCAAGAAAATGCCATTCCCGGTGCTAAATTCATATGGTAATCCCCGTGGATATAAGGCGCCTCGTGGCCTGCGTAACCTATGCCGTGACCCAAGCGGTGGAAAAAGTTTTTGCCGTATCCCCCGTCCTCAATGATTTTTCTTGCAGCTGCGTCCACATCTGGGATATAGGCGCCGTTTACCGCCGCCTTTTCTCCTGCCAAGTTCGCCTGTAAGACAAGGTTATAAATCTCTCTCTGTCTCTCGCTCACCTCGCCCACAAAAACCGTTCTTGTGATATCGCTCCACATACCTTCCACCGTGCAGCCGTAATCCATCTCCACAACCGCATTTTTACCTATGACACCGCTCTCGCCGAAATAGTGGGGCAATGCGGCATTGGCATTTATCGCCACAATTCCGCCGTGGTCGCTTGCCACTCCGCCGTGCTTTGTGATAAGGCGACTTATCTCATCTTTCACATCTGCCTCGCTCATACCCGGCTTTATTATGGTGATTATCTCCTTGAAAACTTCGTCCACCACCAAGGAGGATTTGCGCAGATTATTTAGTTCCTGTGGGGTTTTGATAATCCTGGTGAGCTCCAAATAATCCTTGCCGTTGACGGGGGTGAAGTTCACTTTTTCCATCATTCTCACCAAGTTGAAAGCCCTCACTGAACCGTTGACGGCGATTTTTTTGCCGATTAAGCCATTTTCTTCAAATGCAGCCTTAACCACTAAAGTGAAATCGTCGCAGTCAAACCAAGGGTAGACCTTTGCCCCCTCCATTAAATCCGTCGCCTCGTCATAAGTAAGGGTGTTGCAGATATAAAAATATCCGCCGTCCGCCTTTACCATCATCGCCTGAAAGCGCTCGCAGAGATAAGGGGCTTCGCCGATTAAAAATTTCATATCATTTGATGGGGCTATCATGAGAGCGTCCACGCCGTCGCTCTTCAACTGATTTTGCAATTTTACCATAAGCTGTTTGTTAATCATAAAATTTATCCTTTCAAATATAGTTGTTAGTTTAATAATAACACCCCTGTACCGTTTTTGCAATTGATATTCGCTTTTTTTAGTGGCAAAGCAGACGGCACTATGGTTTTATCCACAGCGCCGCCCACCTTGTATTTATATTATTCGAAGAATTGCTTTTTAAAACTGCTTAATTCCAAATTGTTTTGCGGTATTTTATTCTTTTTACCACTTCCACAATTGGAATTACAGAGAACGCAAGACCCATTGCCACAGCAAACTCAAAGAGCGAAATCACTTCAAATTCGAACATTGCGCTTAAGAATGGCACATAGATGACAGCTGCGGTCAAGACCAAGCTGGCGAGCATTGCACCCCAAAGGTACATATTGTGCTTTTTCAGTGCGAATATACTGCCGGTCTGGCTGCGCATATTAAAGCTGTGGAAAATTTCTGCCATACTCATTGTCAAGAAAGCCATAGTAATTCCGTCTGGGCTGTTGGCTATTTCCCACACGCCGCTCTCAATATAGTGGCCTAAGAAGTATGCAGTCAAGGTCAAAATCGAGACCATTATACCTTGATAAATCACGTCGCTTAAAAGACCTCTGGCAAAAATATTCTCTTTCGGGTCACGGGGGGGACGGCTCATTGCATCGGTCTCGCCCTCCTCCATACCCAGTGCCAAGGCTGGGAAAGTGTCGGTTATAAGGTTAATCCAAAGGAGGTGAACAGGTTTTAATATGGTAAATCCCATTATGGTTGCCACAAAAATACTGATGACCTCACTCAAGTTTGACGCCAGTAAAAACTGAATTGCCTTGCGTATGTTGTCAAAGATTTTACGTCCCTCGGCGACGGCGCCCACAATAGTGGCAAAGTTGTCATCTGCCAAAACCATATCCGCAACATTCTTGGTCACGTCGGTGCCTGTGATGCCCATACCTATGCCGATGTCGGCATTTTTTATAGAGGGCGCATCGTTGACCCCGTCACCTGTCATTGCGCACACATAGCCCTTTTTGCGCCAGGTGTTCACTATTCTAACCTTATTTTCAGGCTTTACTCGGGCGTAAACTCCATATTTTTCAATATTGTTTTCGTACTCCTCATCGCTCATCTCGTCCAACTGAGCCCCTGTGATAGCCTGGCTCTCATCACTGATGATAGTGAGGGTTTTAGCTATGGCGATAGCTGTGTCCCTGTGGTCGCCCGTTATCATAATCGGGCGTATGCCTGCCCCACGGCACTCTTGGATAGCGCTCAAAACCTCGGGTCTCACCGGGTCAATCATACCCACAAGACCGATAAAGATAAGCTCCTGCTCCAAAGAATTGGGGGAGGTGTCCTTGGGGATTTCATCGTAAACTACATAAGCCGCCGCCAAAACTCTCAGCGCTTGGTCGGCAAAAGCCTTGTTCTTTTTAAGAATTTCCGCCTTGTCTTCATTGCTCAAAGGCAAAACCTGCCCATCTTTGAGTATCTTTGTACAGCATTTCAGCACTTCATCAGGCGCACCCTTTGTATACTGAATATAATCGTTTTCGTTTTTATGCAGTGTGCTCATACGTTTGCGGCTGCTGTCAAAAGGTGCCTCGCCCACACGGGGAAATTCAGCCTCCAACAGGTTTTTATTTATCCCTAAAGTATAGGCATAATTTACCAAAGCACACTCGGTAGGCTCGCCCACCGCATCGTTTTCTTCACCTAACTGGGCGTCACAGCAGAGCGCCATAGCCCTTCCCAAAAGATTTTGGTCCTGTGAAAAATAGTCGGTGACTGTCATTTTATTCTGTGTCAAGGTGCCGGTCTTGTCGCTGCAAATAATCTGCGCACAGCCCAAAGTTTCAACAGCTGTGAGCTTGCGGATAACCGCATTGTGGGCGGACATCTTAGTCACGCCGATAGAGAGCACTATTGTGACCACAGTGGCGAGACCCTCAGGGATAGCCGCAACCGCAAGGCTGACCGCTATCATAAAGGTGTCCAGCATAACAGCACCGCTGAAATCTCCCGTGCTTATTAATTTAAATAGGAATATAAAGGCGCAGATAGCTACAACCGCATAGGTGAGCACCTTTGAAAGCCCTGCCAATTTTCTTTGAAGAGGAGTTTTTTCGTCCTCAACTTGGGACAAAGCCCCTGCGATTTTGCCCATCTCGGTGTCCATACCTGTATGGGTGATGACGCCACGGCCTCTGCCATATACCACCGTACTGCCCATATAGAGCATATTTTTGCGGTCTCCCAAGGGGATATCTTTTTCGGATATTTCAATTGGCTGCTCTGTCTTGTCCACAGGCACGCTCTCACCTGTAAGTGCCGCCTCTTCTACCTTTAAGCTGGCGCACTCGATTATTCGTGCATCTGCCGGTATAGCGTCCCCTGCTTCTAACAAGACCACATCGCCTATGACTAACTCTTCACTTTTCACCACTGTCATAATGCCATTTCTCAGCACTTTGGTGGTGGCTGAGGTCATTTTCTGCAAAGCCTCAATAGCTTTTTCTGCCTTGCTCTCTTGATAAACACCCAAAATTGCGTTTATCATAACCACAGCGACGATTATCAGCACATCGGTCATTCCCTCTCCCGAATAAACAGAGGTTATCCCCGAGACCACAGCCGCCGCAATCAAAACGATTATCATTGGGTCGGTGAGCTGTTTTAAAAATCTTGAGAAGGTGGAAATTTTTTGTGCTTCCGCCAATTTATTAGGCCCGTTTTTCTCAATTCTGCGAGCCACCTCCTCACGGTCAAGACCGCTTGAGGTACTTTGCGTGTTATCTAAGACTGCTTGGATAGTTTCATAATAATGCTTCACGTTGATTTTCCCTTTCAAAATAAATGATAAATGCCCTTTAAAATTCATCTATGCAAAAAAAGACCCCTGTCCTACATTTTGCAATGATGGACAAAAGTCTTGCGTAAAAGGTTATATCCAAGCGCAATGGTCTCCACGCTGTGTTGATGAATATAACGAGCTGTATGGTGAATACCGCCCCGCTACTCCCTTTTGATAAGCTATATTATACGAGATATCCCCCTGTTTGTCAAGCTGAAAAATCACCTGCTACCCCGATTTTCAGTAACAGCCAAAAAACTATGGCTGACAGCCGTTTTCCTTGTGCAGTTATACTCTTTTAGGGGGTTTGCCGATTGGCTACTAAGATGGGTATCTTCACTTTATTTATACAATTATAGGCTTTTTCCTTTAGAAAATGACTGCTTTTTGCTGTCATACATAGCCTCGTCCGCCTTTTCCATCAGCTTTGTAATGTCGCCGATTTGGGAGAACAGGGCATAACCTGCGGAAATTCCGATTGTATATCCCTTTGAGTCAAAGGGTATTGGGCGCTCAAATCCATCTTTTATAGCCTGCATTTTGCGGAGCACTTCAAGGGTATCTTGGTAGGGCATAATCAGCATAAATTCATCTCCGCCCAGCCTCGCCACAAATTCCTCCGTCAAAGCACAGCTCTGCAATTTGCCTGCCGCAGCTATAAGAAGCTCGTCCCCTCCGCCGTGACCGTAGATGTCATTGGCATGCTTGAAGTTGTCCAAATCCAAAAATATAATGGCAAAATCACGCCCTTGACTGCGGTAGAGCTCTTCAAATTCACTCAACTTATTGGAGAAATATCTGCGGTTTGGCAAGTTTGTAAGGGTGTCATAATGTGCCAATTGCTGATAATCGTTTGCCAGTCGCTTGTATTTTTCACGCTGAATTTTCATCTCTTCCTGAATAAGCTTTTGCCCCGACACATCTTGACAGGAGATTATAAAGCATAAAAAATCCCCGTGCTTGTCCCTTGCCGCCGTCGCCGAGAGCAGAACGTACTTTACCCCGGCGCCTTTGCATTGCAACTTCGCCTCTGTATCTATCAATTCTCCGCCGCTATACAGAGCTTCAAAATCAATTTTTTCTTTGAGCAATCTATGGAAATTTTCGCCTATTAGCTCGTTTTTTCCATACCCTAACAGCCCTGCCACCGCCCTACTGCAACGCAAAATCTCTAAATTTTCGTCCGTTACAAAGATAGAGTTGTTGCTTATCTGCAAAATGTCGTCAGAGGAGATGACAAGATTGATATTGAACAGGTCATACTTATAAATCGCAGTGAAATATCCCACCCCGAAAAACGCCGTCGCCACACTTGCCAGCGCAGGCAAAACTGGGTTTGTCAATGGGAGTATCACGTCGGTCACCACCCCTAAAAGTATAGTTACGGTGTCCAAAATGACAAAAGCCACCGCCATATCACGCTTCATTCTATGTTTTACATTTTTAGCCCAGAGGTAAAGGGCGTAGAATGCCAAGCAAAAATATACCGCCACATAGATTAAATACGCCCATAGCCAAAAGGACGTGATGGAGTTTTCATACGTCCAGCCCCAGCCGCTTGTGGACTGAATGATATTTTGTGCCAGGGAGGTGGTTTTGCCAAAGAGATTTTTGCCTATCAAGATAGCGGTAGGCAGAAAGAAGAGCGCTTTTTTCCACCACGCCATAATTTTTTCGTTATAATTTGTCAATGCTAAAAAGTAGTAAGCGGTCAAAGCCACAAATCCACACCAGCCGATTGAACTCAGCCTATGCCAAAACCACGCCTGTTCCACGGTGGCGGCGGCAAAAAAGAATGAATTGCAAAAAGACCACCAACACAGGCTCATAAGCACGGCGGCGGCAGAGACATTTAAAACACCTTTTCTTTCAGCGGTGAGCATATTTGCCCCACCGATAAAAAAAGAGGTGTAGATTATTATTGAAACAGCCGATAATATATTCATCTGCCGTTCACCCTGTTTC
>JAVVVT010000046.1:0-11272 GCA_036652515.1 Oscillospiraceae bacterium | reverse complement strand
AAATCCACCTGTCATAAGGGCAAAAGCAGGTAGATAATCCCCCATTTTACCCTGTGATGTGGGCGTGTTTAGCTGAAAAGGGGAAGTGCCCTCATAGGCGGTAAGGGCAAAATATCCGCTCTGTCTCACAGGGCAGCTCACCGTGTTAGGGTATGGGGTTACGTCTAAATAAGACAGCTCCGCCCCCTCGTTTAAAAACACTACCGCCAAAGATTTTTCGTCTGTTTCCAAGGTGGAAAGACAGAGATTTACATCGGAGGAGGGGAAGTATTCTTCACCGCTGACAATGTCGTAAAAATTCAGAGAAAACATCTTTAAAAGCGACATATCGCCTATCTTACCGCTTAAATCTTTCAGTGCGCTTAGGCTGTTCACATCACTGCCACAAGGGGTGCAGACGGGTTTTATATTCCAGGGCAGATTTTCAAAAGCTATGCCGTAATCGGCATCGGTCTGGTTTGACAGGGCGATAAACTCCGTGGCTTTTTTTAAATCCTCAAAGTTTGTAACCAGCGCCTGTTGGTCTTTATCAAGGGCAGAATATTGAGAGTATAAGTTAGCCGTCAAATTTTGGTTAAGCGTTGATACCCCATCTTTTTCGGCAGGTAGCTGGGTAGAAAACCGATAAATATCTTTTATGAGAGCCGCCGTCCCACTGGTGGCATTTTTGGGGATAAGTGGAGCTTTTTTGCCTGAATTGCCGGATTGAGAGAGCAATTTTTCGGCTTTTAAATAGGCTAAACGCTCCTGTGCCGAGGACAATTTATAGTAGTTGCTCACTAAATTTTTCTGCTTTTGGCTCAGGGAGAGGTAGGCTCTTTGGGCGCTGGTTACAGCTGAGGCGCTGTCTAAAGTTATACTACCCAAAGCATCTATCATACCTATGACCACGTCGGCTTTCCCTTGGTCGGCGGCGTCGGATTTTCTGATAGTCAAGGTGCATTTTGCGGTGAAATCTCCGTCCTCGCAGGTGGCGGTAACGATGATTTGAGGCACGTTTTCTGTGGAGGCATTTATTGCTTTTACCACCCCATTATCGGAGACGGTGGCAAAAAAGCTGTTGCTCACAGACCACTTCACCTTTTTATTTGTAGCGGAAGCGGGGGAGATATTCGCTGACAGGGGGAGGCTTTCCCCCACGGAAATTTCCCCTGTGGAGGTGTTCAGGCTTATGCCCTTAACGGGGACAATATCCCCTAAAGCCTGTTCCACGGTGAAGGTGATATCGGGCATAAAAGCAAATTCTCCCTCGTTTGTTCCCGAGTTCAGGTTTGGATTTTTGCCTATTATTGTCTTGTCGGCGCCTATCGCCTCGCCCCACCACATAGAGTAAATTTGCCCCTGTGAAAGGGTGTAGTCACCGGATTGTAAAGGGGTAAATTCAATAGTATTTTTAACATCTAAGTCCCACTGTCCACAATATCCTTTCAAAGTCTGCCCTGTGAAACTATCAAAATAGTGGACATATGTTCCATTTGAGCCCCAGGCCGGGGCGTACCAGGTGGGGTTGTAAATCGCAGCTAACTTAGGCACGGGATTCGATATGCCCTTAAAGCTGATTTTCACCTTTTCGTTGGTGCGCAGGGGTTCTTTTGGGGAGGTGGCGTTCTCCACCTTTACCTGAATTTTTCTTGCGTCCAGGACGGTGTAAAGGCTCTTGCGCTTGCCTGATTTGTCAAAGGCATCAATGCCGATTATATTTCCGCCGTTATTTAAAGTGGCGACATATCCCCCCTCTGCCGAGGGGCTTAAAACCGTGCCGTTGCACCTTACCTCTGTCCTTGTGGCGCCCTTTGCGTCTATGGTGAAAGAGTAGAGCTTTGTGTTCCCCTGTGAAAAATATAGGGTGTCATAGGAAGTCTGGTTTATTGAGGTAGAAAGAGAGAAGGCGGCAGGGCTGTCATTTACATCAAAAACTATGTAGGCGCTGTTCACCACGCTGCTTTTGCCGTAAACCTTGCCTTTGTAATTCATCTCATCATAGGTGATTTTAACAATGGTAATTCCATTTTTCACAGCCGTGGCGGTGGATTGCTGGGTGCTGCCAACGTCGGATAAACTGATGCTGTCTCCGGCGATTATTTCAAAATTAAAGTTTGGTCTTTGTACATCGTTCTGCACGCTGTCACTTACTATTTGAGGCACTCGTCGTGGATAGATAACGGCGGTCTCGTTTATTTTAAGCTGTTTGTAATCGTACTGGCAGAGCAGGTCATTTGCAAAATCCTCGGGCGTACCCAAGGTGTTGGGGAGTGAAAAAACAGGGGGTATGAACGGCTCGTTCACCACATCGGCAGGGCTGACCACCACGGTGGCATAGGGAATTATGATGTCATAAAATATATCGCCCGTCAAAGAGATGACATATCTGCCCGGGGCTGAAAAGTTAAAGGTGGCATAGCCCTCTTTGTCTGTTTTTCCGCTCTCGGCGTATAGATTTTTTTCGCCAAGTAAACCATAGGAAGTCGAGGGCATATCCTTGGTGTTCTTGGTGCGGACATCTTCTTTTGCCGCTCCATATGGGGCAAAGGAGTAACCACGCACTTTTAGCTTTAAATCTTCCCCCGCCTTTGCGGTGAAGGTCTCGGCTTTCACCCCATCTTTTTCAAACCAAGCATAAAAATCATTATATAAAGAGGTGTCTTTGTAGCTGAAAAATTCTATCTTGTCACCGTCTTTTATCACGGCGGCGTTCACGGCGTAGGCGGTGTAGCTTTGAAAAGCCTCGTTGAAAACTCCGTCGTTCGCCTGTATGCCATTGAGGGCAAAACCAAAGTTTGAACCGCTATCTAAATATTTTGTGACCCAGCCACTATCGTTTACACACAGGTAGCTCTCATCACAACCCCCCATAGCCTCCACAATGAGCTGGACCAATACGTCTAATGCGGTTACTTGCCCTTGGGTTACAGAGGGGGCATTTTTGTAACCGTATTTAAGGGCGGTGCCACTCTTGACGGTGAGGGTTTCATTGCGCCCTATCATTCCGTTAGGATCGGCGTTTTGCCGGCTTGCGCTGACAGACACAGAGGTGTCGGCAAGGGGGGTGGTCCCCTCGCTTAGAGCGCCTTGCGGCTTTGCACCCACGGGTAAAACGCCCTCGCTCATAGTGCTTTGTGGATTTGCGCCTATGGGTAAAACGCCCTCGCCCACAGTCTTTTGTGGATTTGCGCCCACAAAAGCGGTCGTTTCGCCCACAGCGAAAACAGTGGGGGCAAAGAGATTAAAGCACAGGCAGACAAGTGCCAGTGCGCTTATAAATTTGTTCTTCATTTCATACCTCGATTTTATTTTTTACATCAAAAAAACACCCGTCACACTTGATGGGTGTCTAAAATAGGCATAGCAAATGAAAAACATAGCAATGCTAATATAAACTTATACCCTGTCCATCTATCGTGAACCGATATCAAAACAAAATCGGTAATCTGGCTTGGAGCAAAGCTCTTTACAGTGGCGGGACCGCACAGGAGTTAAACCTGTTTCCCCGAATAATTTTTGTTTTGTGAGAAGTATTTAATTGTTGTTTTTTAAGTATAACACAGCCCGCTTGATTTGTAAATGCGAAGTGAAAGGCGTAAATAAAACGAATAATAAATCGCATATTAGCTCTATATATCTTTAATATACTCTATTCAAACATAAATCAAACATAAATAAAGCATAAAGAAGGCATAAATAAGGCATAAATAAAACTAACTATAAATCACCCACGGTGTTCTTTTCGATACATAGACGGGGAGATGCCCCTAACTTTTTTAAAAACGCCCGAGTAGTGATAGCTGGTGGAAAATCCATTGCTTAGGGCAATTTCGGTTATGCTCTTATCGGTTTGGGTCAGCTCACGCTGGGTTAAATTCAGCTTTGTTTCGGTGATAAAATCCTTGGTGGAGGTGCTCAAAGAAGAGCGAAAACACTTGTACAGATAGCTTTGGGACACGTTACATTCACGGCATAAATCCACCACCGAGACAGGCAGATTTTTATGATTTATAATATATCGGTGGCATTTTAAAATCAGTTGTTCCTCGTTTGTGGTGTTTTTGAGCTGGCTGTGAGTTTCCACCCGGGAGGACAGCCCGCCGTAGAGCATCAAGCTCAACAGACGGCGCAAAAGCAGGAGGGTGTTGTAATAATATCCGGCATTTTCTTTGATGGCACCGTCAAAGGTGGACAGGATAAACTGATTGGTAAACTCGGGTATAAGATTTTTTGAGATTATCAAATCCTTTATCCCGAACAATTGAGCAAAGCTTTTCTCTTGCAAAGGGGTTTCTAAAGCAAAGGACATAGAGATGAACTCCCCCTTTTCTTCCCCCGTCAGCTCGGCGTAATACAGAGACCCGGGGCACAGGAGGACACAGTCGCTTTGATTTATGAAATATCGGCTTTTCCCCATAAAAATACTGGCGCTCCCCTTTAACATAACCAGCATTTTATAATTGTAAAGCAAGGTGCGCTTGCTCCTTTTCACCTTGTCCTCGGACATATATGTGATATTTAAAATATCAAAATTAAATTGCTCTAAATCCATAGATATAATATCTTTGGATAAAATCTTAACCGTGGTCTTCATAAGTTTCTCCTCATAAGGCGTGGTGATGATTTTTAGTAACGATTATAAGTATAGTATAACACAAATGGTTATGAAATTGATATCTTTTGTACAAATTTTCATATTGATAAAAAAATATCGAACTGTAAACTATATAGTATAGGAGGTATTTCAAAATATGAAAAAATTTACAGCAATTTTACTTAGCCTTGCTTTGGCGGCTTCATTGTGCGCTTGCGGTGCTAAGACAGTGAAAAATGTGGTGCCTGAAGTTAAGGCAGACGAAACAAAGACAGCGGATATCGTAATCGTGGGTGCAGGCGGTGCAGGATTAGCAGCGGCTGTTGAGGCGGTTACAAATGGCGCAAAGAGCGTTATCATCATTGAAAAAACATCTACCACAGGCGGTTCTTTGAACTTTACCAGTGGCTCTATGTCAGGCGCAGAGACGGTTATTCAGCAGCTTGATGGCATAACCGACACAAAGGAGTCCTTCGTGCAGGACATTATGAAAAATGGCGCACAAAAGGGCGACGAGACACTTATCCGCACCTTCGTAGAGGAGGACGTGGCGGCTATCCAGTGGCTGTGGGACAACGGACTTTCAGACAATAAGTTCTCTGTTGACAGACAGACGGGCACAATGAGCGTTTTCGCTCCTGAGCACGCACTTTATTCAACAAAAAGAACATATAAGCCCTCAGCGGAAGACAAAAAGAAGTACAAGAGCGCAGCCCACGAGATACTTGACACCGAGGTCAAAAAGCTTTCAGAGGTCACAATTGATTTTGAGACCACAGCTACACAGCTTGTGAACAACGAACAAGGTCAGGTATTGTCTGTTATCGCCAAAGACCCACAGGGCAAAATCATTCGTTATGATGCTGCCAAAGGCGTTATAATGGCAACAGGCGGATATTCAGGCAATTCCACATTGCTGGGAGCTTTCACTGAAAACGGTGCAAACTACCTTCCCGGCGGTTCAGATGCAGCGGACGGTTACGGCATTTATATGATGCAGAATATCGGCGCAAATATTGACGAAGAGATAATGAGCTATGTCCCCACATTCCCAATGGGACTTGACACAGGCAAAGGACCGGGCAAAATCGCTTCTACATATATGTGGAAAGCCGGCGGAATCTGTGTAAACCAAGAGGGCAACAGATTTGTGGACGAGACAGAAGCAGCAGTCGATATTAGAGAGACAGCACTTGAAGAGCAGACAAATGCTATTCAATATGACATATTCACAGATAAAATCATCGCAGATACAGAAAAATTAAACTCATCTGTATTCTGGAATTTCTATTATGCACCGGGCAAGCCGTACAACAGCTTTGTTGTCAGCGCCTCTTCACTTGAAGAGTTGGCTGAAAAAATAGGCGTTCCGGCGGACAGCCTTAAAGCCACAGTTGAAAAATACAATGCAAATGTGGAATCAAAGACACCCGACGAGTTCGGTCGCAAATTTACAGAGGACTCCCTTGGCGCATACAGCGCAGCAATCAACAAGATTGAGGGCAAAAAATATTATGCAGTTCCACTTAAAGCTCTTTGCGTTATGACACTGGGCGGAGTAAAGACAAACACACAAGCACAGGTGCTTGATGCAGACGGCGCAGCTATCCCCGGTCTTTATGCGGCAGGCGAGTGCGCAGGCAGCTTCTGGGGCAGATATGTTTCAGGTGGCACAGGCGTTATGGGACCGATAGTATTCGGCAGAATTGCAGCCAGAACAGCTATGACAACCGAGATGGCAGGCAATTACGCTATGAAGACACCTCAGACACTCATCAAAGAAGAGATGTTCAAAAAGGCAGAAAAACCAAGCGCAGACCCACGTTTTGATATGACTAAGACATTGAAAGACGGCGAGTATGAGGCGACGGTTGATGGTCAAGAGGGCAAAATGACAGTCAAGACCACAATCAAGGGCGGAAAAATCACAGATGTTAAGGTGGCAAGCCATATGGAGACTGAATCCATTGCGGCAGGCGCACTTGAAAAAGTTCCGGGCAAGATTGTTGAAACCAACAATTGCGACGTGGACACAGTGGCAGGAGCAACACTCACATCAAACAGAATTATGGACGCAGTGGCACTCTGCTTGACAGAAGCTTCAAAATAATCACAGAATATATCATAAAAGGGCGCTTGCGATTGCAGGCGTCCTTTTTCATAGAAAAGTTTATTGATAAATATGATAACTAAATATTGATATTTGTAGTAAATTATTATATACTTAAATATATGGTTAAGTGGGCAAAATAAGCCTATTGGGTGAAAAAATGAGCTTTGAAATCAAAAAGTACTGCTTCATAGATAATCCTGTGGAGCAAAAGGGCAGGGCGAGCGCTGAATACGCCCACGAGGGAATAGATTTGTTCTTGGTGGCTAAGGGCAGCTGCACGCTGAAAAGCAAAAATGTGTCTCTCACCGTGAAGAGCGGCGAGATTGTTTGCTGTGCAGGTTACAGTAAAATCGACACCGAATTATCAGCCCAGCTCATAGGCATCAACCTCACAGGCATTATCCCCGACAGATATGCAAAAGAGGTGGGTACCGCTTTTGTCATCAGTGAAATTTTTGCCCCGTTTTTACCTCAGCAGCTTAGGCAAATTATAGAAAATTATAATAATTTAAGTGAAAATTATTTAGCCAATATAAGCTTTGAAATACTCAACACTATCAGCAACAGCGATAAAAAGGCGATTGTCGCCAGCCAAATCGTCATAGATGCGGTGACCCTTATTAAGAAAAACTACGCCCAAGCTTACGGGGTGGAGGAGCTTGCGGAAAGTTTGGGAATTTCAAAAAGTCATTTAGTCCGTGAATTTTTTAAACACACGGGGACAACCCCGGGCAAATATCTGACAAATGTGAGGATTGAGGCGGTAAAACAGCTTTTGACCCAGAGCAATATGCCCTTGAGCGCTGTGGCAAGCAGCACGGGATTTTCAGGGGACAACTACCTGTGTAAAGCCTTTAAAAAGCTCACGGGGGAGACACCTATGGAGTATAAGACAAGGGTTATCGCCTCCCAGTACCTGCCAAACCAGTTGACGCTTCAAGTATCACCCGAGATGTACTTGTAAAATAAGCCTATTGCACCACAGTGCCGTAAATGTGACGCACAGCACTTTTTGAGATGTATTTATAAAAAAGGCGATTGTGATGTAATGCCCTAAATATACCCTATAAGTACCTATTGAGGTGTATTGAAAAAGGGATATCTTCAGCGCTCGCTATTATAATTGACATTAAGACAATAAAAAATTGACCGTGGTAATTAGCCACGGTCAATTTGTCTGTTATAAACTATCAGAAGCAAAATTTATACGCTTACAATTCGTTTTTATCACGCTGGACAATGCCAAGGCAGATAGAAAGATTGCCGTTGCGGCAGCGCAGCTCATCGATAAATTCTTTCTCTTTTTCAATCTCTTTCAATTCCATATGGTAAGAAAGCTCATACATCGTACCCATATTGGTGGTTTTAACCCGCTCAAGACGAGCGTATTTTGCATAGGACAAGAACAGGTCATCAAAAAGCCCTGTGTAGTTTAAATCCTCGGGAATGGTTATTTTAAGCTGCCGCTCTTTTGATACAGAGGTGCCGAAGTTCACTTTTTCCAAAATTAAAATCGCAAATCCCGTCACAAGAGTTATGAGCACAGCGAGAGACAAAAAGCCCATTCCGGCGGCAAGCCCCACCGCCATAGCAAAGAAAATAAATCCGATTTCACGGGCAGTCCCCGGAGCACTGCGAAACCTAACCAGACCAAAGGCGCCCAAAACCGCCACAGAAGCCCCTAAATTGCCGTTCACCGTCATTATTACCGACTGCACTAACAGGGGTAGAATGGCTAAAATTATCACAAAACTGCCTATATGATTATTTGATATTTTATATAACACCGCTATTAGAATACCTAATATCAGTGCGGTTGCCATTGCGGCACCAACCTCCACAAGTGGGAAAGTCCCCACATGAAAAA
Source organism: Oscillospiraceae bacterium (assembly GCA_036652515.1). Taxonomy (GTDB): domain Bacteria; phylum Bacillota; class Clostridia; order Oscillospirales; family Ruminococcaceae; genus RGIG3102. The sequence goes on along the minus strand of JAVVVT010000046.1, from coordinate 2,716 downwards.
TACTTTTCAGCATACTTTTGCCCTCCTAAATTGGTCCCAATTTTCATTTCTGTGGATTAGCATATCCTCCACAGAAAACGCTCCCAGTGATTTTTTATATATGTTTCCGTATTTTGAAAAGGAGACAGGATATATGGCAAGGGAGGATAGTATCTCCGTAAACCAAAGGGGCGTGGCTCCCAGCACCTTGCTCTCCATTAAAAAATAACCTTCAGGGAGGAGAAGCTCCCCACGGGTTCCGTTTTCAAGCCCCATACAGCTTTGGCGGCTGCGGATATTCTGATCAAAAGTCACACGGAAATCAGGGTCTTTCCTATCAAAAAGCGCAATGCGGTCATAGGCGAGGTAAAGGCTTTTTTCAAGGGGATAGCGCTGCAAAAAGAAGTCTATTTCTCTTAAAATTTGACAGTCATTCTGTGGGCGAATACCCTTTTCCAAATAATCGTATGCCTCTTGCAAACTAAGCTGTATTCTCCGCTTATTTACAACTTTTTCATACTTTTTCTTTATCTCCAAGAACACTTTTGAGTTTAATGTGGGAACCCCATAACTGCGTAGGCGCAGTTTTTCTTTATACACAGGGTGCTGGATTGAACGGCGAATTAAATCGCAATTTGCCGTGTCATAATAAATGTTGCCTATGGTGTGCAGACCGTATTCGTCCTCCTGCATATGTGGGCGCAAATCAGCCCTCAGCTTGTGATAAATCTCTTCAGGCATCAAATACTTTTTTTCGTATCGATTAAAAACAGCTTGTGCCATATCTATTCACACTCCTAATGTTCTAATTTTTGGTGGATTTCAATTTTATATCCGTCACTGGTGATGCTCACATCGCCGTCCTTGGTCTGCTTGGCATTGACCTTGTATTCTTTTAACAGCTCCAACGTTTTCTCATCGGCAGGGTGCTTGTTAGAGGAGCAAATCACGGCAAATTCAGGACTGGTCGCCTCCAATAAATCTTTAAGTGCCGAGTTGTAAACGCCGTGGTGGGGCATTTTCAAAAATTTGCAAGGGGCGGCTGTGCCTTGAGACAGCCACTCACGGATACGCTGTTTTTCAGCATCACCTGTGAAAACAAGGCGGTTTTCTCCGTGTACCACCGTGGTGATAAGAGAAAAGTTGTTGTCGTTTTCCCCTTTTTCATTTGATAAGTCATAGGACAGGGGAGGCTCAACAGTCACTTTGCTTTCCCCAAAGGTAAACTCCATGGGCTCTGTCAATGCCACGGGAGTGATGTTTTTCTCTTGGAGGGAGTCCATAAAGTCGGAGTATTCGGGGTTTACGCCCTCATAATCAGGAATGATGACCTGACCGATTAGCAGCTCCTCCACAACAGAGTCCCCACCGCCCACATGGTCACGGTCAAAATGGGTGATGATAAGGGTGTCGATATGACTGAGCCCCTGCTGGGATAAAAACTCTATAAGCTCTTCTCCGTCCTCTTCTTCCCCCGCATCGATAACCATAACCTCTTCACCGGATATCAAGACGATTACATCTGCTTTTCCCACCCGGAGTATGGAAACTTCTAAGGGAGAAAGGGGCTCCGGCTGTGGCTCTTTAGCCCCGCAGCCCACCAGGGATAGGCAGGTGGCAAGGCAAAGAATTATGGATAAAATTGTTTTTCCGCTGTATTTTTTTAACATAAAAACCTCCGTTTTATTAAATGATAAAATTGTTGTAAGATTAAAATAAAATCTTTTATATTGCCGCTATAAAATCGGGCACAGTTGCCTATACAAAATAAAAAATGCCGCCAACGGCTCATCTTTTTTTAGAAAGCCATATGACATTCACTCAATTTATGGGTGTATATGATTGTTTTTGGTGATACCCACCGCTGTTATGTTTCGGTTATTACTCGCCGCTAAAATGTCTTGGTGCTACTCACCGCTATCATATACTTTCGGCACAGAGATGGAAAATTTTGGGGTAGGAGAAAAATTAATTTTTAAAAATTTTTAACCCAAAACCGAAAAGGTGAGATGAATTATAACTTTTTTGATAGGAGAGAATAAATATAAGTCGCCCCCAGACAATTTGCGGTCACATAAACAGATTCTATATGATAAATACACGAAATTTCTTTATTTATTGTTGAAAAATTAACTATTACAATGTATACTGTAATAAAGTAAGATTATATAGATTATACTAACATTTTACATATTGATTTGTGAATGTTATCAAGGGGCAGATAGGGCATCAGCCGTGTCATCAGCCGTATAATAATTTGTACAGTGTTTATATTAATTCGGTTATATTAATTCGCTGTTAATCTTTGGCTGTATCACTTAAAAATTTTCAATAAAAGGAGGCATATATGAAAGCTCAAAAAGCGCATCGCCCAAAAAACCGCCGTGTTTTAGTGGCAGGATTGTCCGGGTTTATGATTGTATGTCTTCTTATCGGCACGGTTAGCTCAAAATATTACATCAGTCTGCAAAAAACCTTAAAAGAGGAGAGCGGCGGATATCTTCAGGAGATATCAAAGCTTTTGGGAGACAATGTAAACCGTATTATAGACGATAATTTTTCCCTCTTGGGTACAATAAATATGGCGCTTGAGGACGCCGGAGACGGCACGGCACAGCAGCTTAAATTCATTTCTTCAAACCAGAAAAAGTATTGGGGCTACGACCACCTTTATTTGGTGGACGCAAAGGGTGTTGCCTACGATAGCGAGGGACATTCTATTAGCCTTGGCAGTGAA
>JAVVVT010000045.1:0-11367 GCA_036652515.1 Oscillospiraceae bacterium | reverse complement strand
TATCAGCTGTAACTGTATCTGTTTATTACAATAGATTATAGTTATTATAATCTAATTATATCTGCTTACAGTTGTTGTTAATTTATTCTATTTATTATCACAATATATTATATCAGCTTACAACTTATCACTTTATTTTATCACTTGTCATTATTTTATTTTATCACTTGAATTTATCTATCTATTGGGTTAGAATTTAATTATTGATTTTATACAATTTATTAAGGAGCTTTTATGGCAAATTCCAAACCAACCATTTATTCCGATTATTCAAACTGCCCCGGAGTACTCAAAGAATTTTTATATTATATGCAGACAATTCGAGGTCTGTCAGTAAAAACTGTTGAGGCATATTATGTGGATTTAAAGTTGTTTTTTCGCTTTATTTGGCAGAAAAAAAATAACTGTATAGATAATTCTACCTTAAATGATGTGTCAATAGAAAATATTGACTTAAATTTTTTAAGCTCAATTACCCAGACCGATATTTTGGATTTTCTTTTTTTCACAATGAATGAGCGTGGAAATTCCACCGCCGCCAGAGCGAGGAAACTCAGCAGTTTGCGAGGATATTTTAAATATTTAACGAAAAAGACCTTTCAATTGCAGGACAACCCCTGTGAAAATATCGAACTGCCCTCAAACAAGGTGCGACTTCCCAAATATTTGAATTTAGAGCAAAGTATGGAGCTTTTATCAAACGCAAATACAAAATTTCCTACCCGTGACTACTGTATGCTAATGCTGTTTTTAAGCTGTGGTATGCGTTTATCTGAGCTTGTGGGGATAGATTTATCCGACTATCGAGATGACACTTTGCGCATTATCGGCAAAGGAAATAAAGAGCGCACGGTCTACTTAAATCAAGGCTGTGTAAAAGCTTTGGAGGATTACATAAAGGACAGAAACGCTATTGTCTCTCCAATGGTAGAGCCAGCTATGTTTATTTCAAAAAATCGTCAAAAACGCTTGACTCCAAGGCGTGTTCAGCAGATTGTAACCGACTGTTTAAGAAGTGCCGGACTTTCAAATATGGGATTTTCCACCCATAAATTACGCCACACCGCCGCAACTTTGCTATACAGGACGGGAAATGCCGATATGCTTGCGCTAAAAGAGATATTGGGTCACGAGCACGTTTCCACCACTGAAATTTATACTCACATATCCGATGCCGCTCTTATGAAAGCCGCAAAGTCCTCTCCCCTCGCCTCTTTTAAACGCCCTAAAAATAAGGTGATTGACGTTAAAGGAAATACGCAGATAGACGACGATGAGGCTGAAATCAGCGCTGAGGGCGAAAGTATAGACTGTCCTAAGGACAAAACAAAAGATTGATACATACTGTTCTTGCTCATAAGAGCATAAACAGAGTTTTTATCCCATAATCGACCATATACACCATACATATGCCACATAGATATATGGCGGTTTTTCTTATGTCTTGTTTGATTAATTGCTTTTTAAAAATCAAATCAAGTGCTATAATATAACAGTAGGCAAGGATTAAAAAAGCTATCGCCGTGTCTTTTATCACATAAAAATACAGAAGCTCTAATATATTGAGGGATTTACTCATAAGACAGCTTAGGTATATACAGGAGTTTTGCAATGCAATAACAAATGGGACGCATATGCTTGCCCCACGCAGTATACCTGAGTATTTTAAAAGCAGAACTATGAGTATAGCCGCTAAATCTCTTAAAGCGAACCGCAAGGTCAAGTTTAAAAGCGAGCTTTTTTCGTTTTGCACAAGCGCCGCTGTGCCACTCACCTTTTCCACGAAAGACAGATTATCGCTGTTTTTAAATGCAAAAGCGCAACCGCTGCACAGACCAATAGAATATATCAGCAGGAGCACAAGGAATATCGCCTTTGCATACTGCATCTTGTCCGCTTTTTCTGTTATACTTTTACTCACCATAGTTATTACGTCCAATCCTTTTATTTAAGATATATGAAAAATGAGGGATTAATATTACAATTAGTCAATCGGTATATAAATAAGCCTGTGATTAACTCAAAATAGCCTAATGACAGCTTGTTTTTAATAAATTAATTTGAGGAGAAACAAAATGTTACGTCAGTTTATCGCAATAGCCGTCGCCTTTGCGCTTATGCCGCTTTGGAGCAAAAAGAAATTGGGTTTTGGCCCGATGCTGCTTTTGACAGGTGGTATTTTAAGCTTAGTCGCAGGGCTAAGTCCGTCGGTTGTGCTTAAAAATCTTGCAAATGTCTTTCTTTATCTGCCTACATTCAAAACAATTATTGTAGTTTTATTGGTAGGTGTTTTAGGAACTCTTATGAAACACTATGGTATTCTTGACGCCATAGTCGCCGCCCTGAAAGAGCTTATCAGCAGCCAAAAAACCATCGTGATGGTTCTGCCAGCCGTCATCGGACTGTTGTCAGTGCCGGGCGGTGCGCAGCTCTCTATCCCGTTTGTGGATAAAATCGGCGAGGATATGGGTATGCCCGGAGAAATCCGTGCCGTGGTAAACCTGTCTTTTCGGCATATTGCTATGTTTTTATTGCCAACCAGCACCGCTATTATAATGGTGTCCACCGTAATACCCGGAATAAATCTTTATGGTCTTATAGGAATGAACTTAGGATTTGTGGTTTTAATGCAGTTGAGCGCATACTTTTTATATGTACATAAATTTCAAGATAAAAAGCAAAAAGGTACAGGCAATAAGATGACGGCATTGAAAAATCTTATGATTTACCTCTCACCTATTTATATGGTGGTTGTTTTCAATGCAGTATTTAAACTTGAAATGTATATATGCGTCGCTTTAAGTGTTGTTATCGTGCTGTTGTTCTGGGGCAAAAAAGATATAAAAGACTTCTGCCAGGTGGCATATAAGGGTCTTAGCTTTGGCACTTTCACAATGATGATAGGCGTGTACTTTATACAGAACTCCATAAAGAGCTTGGATATGGTTATGTCGGGATTTGTGGATTTGTTCAACAACGCATCAGGCGTCAGTATACTTTTGGTCATCGCAGCAGCCTCAATCTTATTTGGAATTACAACAGGGCTTTCTATGGTGCCACTGGGAGTTATCTTGCCATTAATAAACAATCTGCCAATCTCGGTAAATGCAAAATTGGTCTATTGCTTTTTCGTGTTTGTTTGGAGCTTCTTGGGATATTATTTCTCCCCTTTACATCTGTGCCAGCTACTTACAATTAAGCACGTCGGCTGTGGAACAGGGCCTGTGTACAAAGAATATATGAAGCTTATCCCCTGCCTCGCCGTTTATAGTTTTATACTCTTCTACGCTTATCAATTTTTATTTGTTTAGATAGAATGATTTTATGAGTTAATAAAATACGCCTTCAATGTCACAGTGAGAGCTGTAATATTTAGGGCGTATTTTTCTGTGGGGCATAAGCAAGCAGCGCTCAAAAAGCAATAAATATATTACTCACTATGATGATATAAGTGCCTTGGACATAATCAAGCGGCGTTCACCCCTAATATTCCCCCTAAAGCGCCTGCTAAAATAATAGCAAAGACCTTTGTCAAGAATATATTACTAAGCGTAAAAGTGCCATAGATAAGCGCTGAGGAGACTATCAATAATATGGAAATTGCGGCGGCTGCAAGCCCGATTATCATTCCGTTCTCCTTGAAGAGTTTTGAGAGCAAAAAGCTGTCTAAAAAGCAAGCAAAGGTCATCAATCCTGTGGTCAAAGGGACTAAAACATATTCCGGAGTGTCGATTTTCACAATTAAAAAGGCGGCACAACAAAATAAAAAGCCGATAGTTGCAAGGCACACTGATAGAAAAATAAAAATATTGACGATTATCTTTTGCCATGGTTTTTGCATAAGCATAAGTTTTTGTAACAAAAAAACACCCCCATTGAATAGTAAATTCTATTCAATAAGGGTAATTTTTATGTCGCAAAGTTATTCAACTGATAATTTTTCAACGTCAGCTACTGCCCATCTCTTAATACGGATTTTAGCGCCGGCTGTTTCAATCACAACAGTGTCTTCTTTGATGCTGGCAACACGGCCTACAATGCCGCCTGTTGTTGTTACGCCATCGCCTATCTCTAAGCTATTGCGTATATCTTGTAATTTCTTTTCTCTTTTCTTTTGTGGCGCAATAAGCATAAAATACATAACTGCGAGAACAATAGCAAAAGGAAGCACGGTTTGAACAAGAACTGCGCTCATTGATGGAGCAGGTGTTCCTGTTGATAATAAAAAGTACATATAATTTCACCTCCTAATAAACTTAAACTAGATTAAAATATACCATATATTTTGCCTAATTGCAAGAATTATATGCGAGTATCCAGCAAATCTATATATTTTTTATAAAATATCTCAAATGTATCATCATTTAAGCTCTCACGGATTTTTTCCATAAGGTTATTATAAAAATAAAGGTTGTGATACACACACAGCCGCATAGCGAGCATTTCTTCGGCTTTGAACAGGTGGCGGATATATGCCCGTGAGTAATTTTTGCAAACAGGACAATCACACTCGTTGTCAAGCGGAGTATCATCAAGTTGATATTTGGCATTTTTTATATTGATAATCCCGTTCCAAGTGTTTATGTGTCCGTGCCTTGCATTTCTTGAGGGCATAACGCAGTCAAAGATGTCCACGCCTCTTTTCACACCCTCTAAAATATTCCCAGGGGTGCCAACGCCCATAAGGTATCTGATTTTATCTTTTGGCATATGCTCTTCCACCAGAGATATAACGTGATACATCTCCTCCTTGGGTTCACCCACTGCAAGACCACCTATGGCATAGCCGTCTAAATTCAGCTCACGAATTTCTTTCATATGCTCAACTCGTAAATCGTCAAAGCAACAGCCCTGATTTATCCCAAAAAGAAGTTGGTTTTTATTTATGGTGCTCTCTAATCCATTGAGCCTGTTCATCTCTGCTTTACAGCGTTGCAGCCACCTTGTGGTGCGCTGGCAAGAGGCTTTTGAATAGTCATATTGAGCAGGATTTTCAACACATTCATCAAAAGCCATGGCGATTGTGGAGGCTAAGTTTGACTGAATACGCATACTCTCTTCAGGGCCCATAAAAATTTTATGCCCGTCTATATGTGAAGCAAAGTATACCCCCTCTTCTTTGATTTTTCGAAGGCTCGCCAAAGAAAAGACCTGAAATCCACCGCTGTCGGTTAAAATAGGCTTTTTCCAGTTGGTGAATTTTTGTAATCCACCCATAGTGTTCACCACCGCATCTGTTGGGCGCAGGTGGAGGTGATATGTGTTGCATAGCATCACTTGGCAACGGATATCCTCTAAATCTTTTGTGGATAATCCACCCTTTATCGCCGCTGTGGTTGCCACGTTCATAAAGGCAGGCGTTTGAACCACTCCGTGAACGGTTGTGAACTGCCCTCGTCGTGCAGTTTTGCAATTTTTAATCAATTTGTACATAGATACTCCCTAATAAATAAACATAGCGTCCCCAAAACTGTAAAAGCGATACCTTTCTGCCACGGCGTGCTTATAAGCCGCCATACAGTTGTCATATCCGCTCAAGGCGCTCACAAGCATAATAAGTGTGCTCTCAGGCAGGTGAAAATTGGTTATCAGACCGTCAATAACTCTGAACTCAAATCCGGGATAGATAAAAATGCTGGTGTCCATATGGCAAGCCCTCACATCGCCGAAGGTCTTATAGCACGCCTCCAATGTTCTGGTGCTTGTGGTGCCAACAGAGATGACACGTCGGCTCTCTTTTTTTGCCAAGGTGACGGCATCTGCTGTGTCTTGAGGAATTTCAAACCACTCGCTGTGCATTTCGTGCTCTAAAATATTTTCAGTTTTTACGGGACGGAAAGTGCCGATACCCACATGAAGGGTGATATATTTTATGATTACACCATCTTGCTCAAGCTGGGCAAGCAATTCTTTGGTGAAATGCAGTCCTGCGGTAGGTGCGGCGGCAGACCCCAAAATCTTGGCATATTCTGTCTGGTAAAGGCTGCTGTCTTTTAATTCCTGTGTTATATAGTGAGGTAATGGTAGTTTTCCCACTATGTCCAGTGCTTCAAATAAAGTTTGGGTTGTATAGGAAAACTTTACAAGCTTATTTCCGTTTTCTAAGGATTGGAGGACCTCACCCTTTAACACTCCGCCGCCAAAAACCACTATGTGTCCCGGCTGTAAGCGCTTGCCCGGTCTTGCCAAACATTCCCAAATATCCTGTTCTTTCTGCCTTAGCATCAAAAATTCACAGGCAGCACCGGTGGTTTTTGCGCCGTAAAGCCTTGCAGGGAGCACTTTAGAGTTATTTAATACAAGAACATCACCTTTTTTAAGCATATGGCGAATATCTTTAAAGGTTTTATCCTCATAATGAAAAGGGTTATTTTTTTCTACGCAGAGCATACGGCAGGTATCTCTTGGAATGGCAGGTGTCTGGGCTATCAGTTCTTGGGGCAAATCAAAGGCGTAATCGCTTTTATTCAATTTTATTTCATTCATCTTGTTCTTCCTCTGACATAATGTCAATACATATAAAATACCTATTAATTATATGATAAAAACACTATATTTTCAAGCTAAATATTCTCAGTATTGATTTATTGTATCAATTAGTGTAATATGGTGTATATTAGAAATATGAGGTAATTTATGTCACGTTTTATAAAAACACTCGCTATTATGGCGATGAGTGTGGGAATTATATTTTTTGCATCAATCTATATTAAAAATTCTATCCCCGCCCAAGGGGAAATTGAAAAGCCACAGGAGCAGGTAAAATCTGCCGACAGTGTAAGGTTTATAGCGGCAGGTGATAATTTAATTCACGGCTCGCTGTATTTACAAGCGGCGGCACGCAGTGATGATGGCACTTATGATTTTGATTATGCGTATGCAAATATCAAAGACTATTTCAAGGATTTTGATGTGAAGTTTATAAATCAAGAGACCTTGGTAAACGATGCTTTTAAGCCCTCCACATACCCTCAATTCTCCTCCCCCACACAGCTTGGCGACACGGTGATTGATATGGGCTTTAACGTGATAGGCACAAGCAACAACCACTCTTACGACAAAGGCGCACAGGGCATAGCCTCTTCTTTGGAGTATTGGAACAGCAAAGACGTGGTAAATACGGGATTTTATACGGGCGATGACGAAAAAGATATTAAATATCTCACCGTGAATAATATAAAAATGGCGTTTTTAGCTTATACTTATGGCACAAATGGGCTGTCTGTGGACACCAATACTTCGCCGCATATAATCCACCCTGATGATTTTGATATTGTGGAGCGTCAAGTTAAAAAAGCAAAAGAAAACTCCGATATAGTGATAGTGTCTTGTCACTGGGGCTTTGAGGGCACAAATGAGGTGAATGACTACCAAAAAATGGTGGCAGATAAGCTAAATATTATGGGCGTTGATGTTATTATCGGTACTCACCCCCACGTTATTCAAACTGCCGAATGGCACACCAACACAGAAAATGACAACAAGACTTTAATTTGCTATTCTTTGGGTAATTTTATATCTGCCCAATCAGAGGCAAATAATATGTTGGGTGGCTTGTTCCGCTTTGAGATAATAAAGACTTACAAAGAGGACGGAAGCTCTGAAATATTCATTGAGAGACCGTACTTTGTGCCTACTATCACACACTATGACCGCAATTACACCAATATACGCAACTATTTACTTACCGATTACACCAAGGAAATGGCGGCAACTCACGGGGTTTCAGCCTACGACAGGCGGTTTTCTTATGAGTATATCCAGGGTATTGTAAACAGCGTGATTCCGCCGGAGTTTTTGCTGTATAAATAGCCATACAAAGCTCACCTGTGATAGAGAAAATGTAAAAGTCAAGTTTTGCTGCGTAAACAGTAATTAAAGGCTCGCCAGCGCTTGGAAAAGCGGCGTGAAGGTGAAGTTTTGCCGTATAATTAGCTATTAAAAGTTAGGTTCGTTTATTAGCACAACATTTGCCATAGAGTTCAAATTAAAAAATATAAATCCTGATGCAGATTTTTTCTACATCAGGATTTATTATATGAATTATTCAAAAGCAGATTCTATAATATTTATCACTGGGTTTATGTCCGCCGAATACACCTCTGCCACGTCAAAACGCACAATTCCATTCTCTATTGAATGGGATTGAAGATAAAAAAGTGCGGTGGTTTTTATCTTTTGTTGTTTTGCATAGGTCACTGCCGAGGCAGCGCTGGAAAAGTGGTCATTCTTTCGAGTTTTGACCTCGATAAATACAATCGTCTCGCCTTTTTGAGCTATAATGTCAATCTCACCAAAGCGTGAATGATAATTCATCGTCAATAATTCGTACCCCTGCAAGGCGTATCGCTCTGCCACTAAGTTTTCGCCTAAAGCACCAATCAGTCTTTTTTCCATAATAAATCCTTGCGATTTTTTAAAAAGGTTTTTCGATAAAAATCTTGAATACCATATTTTTCAAGCATTTCATAGTGTAATTTTGTGGGATATCCCTTGTGCTTATCTATGTGATACTGTGGGTACTGCTGGTGTATCTTAATCATATATCTGTCCCGACTGACTTTTGCTAAAATCGAGGCGGCGGCGATTGCCATACTATTGGCATCTCCCTTGACCAGCGGCTGGGTGGGTACGGTCATATCATTTGGGATTTTATTGCCGTCAATAAGCACTAAATCAGGTGTAACGGTAAGAAGCTTTACAGCACGTTTCATTCCCTCAAGTGAGGCGTTTAAAATATTTATTTCATCGATTTCTTCTGGCGATACAAAAACTATGCCGTAACTTATGCAATTCTCCTTGATTATGTCAAAGAGAGCTTCCCTCTTTTTTTCGCTCACTTTTTTTGAATCGTTTATCTCTTCACAGATAAAATCAGGCTTTAAAATCACAGCGGCGCAGCAAACAGGTCCGCATAAGGGACCTCTTCCGGCTTCGTCTGCACCGCATAGCAAGGGGAAATCCACCCGCAATGCGCTGTCAAATTCCCATAGTTTACTCATAGTCCTCAGGCCTCTCAAGGGAAATTCTGCCAAGTTTACAGCCACGAAATTCATCACAAAGCATTATTGCGGCACGCTGGGTATTTTCTACTCCACCGGGCAATAACATTCCACGTTTTCTGGCAATTTTACAAAGAATATCGAAATTTTCTAACTGTAAATCTTCTCTTGTCAGCTTGTAGCGCTCGCACAAGGTGTCCGGATAAATATTTTTTATTTCTCCAATCAAGGAGATGGCAAGTGTTTCCAAGTCTAAAATATCGTCTTTTATAGAGCCGATGAAGGCAAGGTTTGCGGCAATTCTTTGGTTGTCAAATTTGCGCCATAGCACACCTGGCATATCAAGCAGGTCAAAATTTTCTACGGTAATCCACTGTTTGCCACGGGTGACACCGGGCTTGTCTTGTGCCTTGGCACGCTTTGCGCCTGCGAGAGCGTTGATAAAGGTAGACTTACCCACGTTTGGAATACCCACCATCATAGCCCTTATTTTGGTACCCTCTATGCCCTTGGATTGACGCCTTTGCAAAAGCTCTTCCAATTCTTTTTCTATCTGCTGTTTTATATTAGAAAAGTTTTTCCCATTTTTTGAGTCAAACGTGATCGCTCCCGTGCCTTTAGCCCTGAAATGTTTTATCCAGCGTGCGGTGATTTCGCTGTCGGCTAAATCTTGTTTATTAAGGATATACACCCTGGGCTTATTTTTTATAATCTCCTCGATTTCGGGGTTTTGGCTGGAAAAAGGTATTCTTGCATCTAAAAGCACGATGACAACGTCAACGTTTTTAATCTCTTTTTCCATAAGGCGCAGGGTTTTCATCATATGCCCCGGAAACCAGTGTATGCTTTTTTCATTTACATTTATGCTGTCCATATCTGTAAAATTATCATTCATTTATTTTAAACTCCCAATCCTTGAAAACGGATAAATTCGAAAGATTGCCTTTCCTATTATATTTTTTGTGTTTACTGCGCCAATCGCTTCTTCCCTTGAGTCTGATGAGGCATTTCTGTTGTCGCCCATCACAAAAACATATCCCTTGGGAATGGTCAGTTCAAGGTCGTCGCACTTTTTTGGTGCAATTTTTTCTTTTATGTATTTTTCTTCCAGCAATTTTCCATTGAGATATACATCACCTGTGGTGTATTCGATTTTTATATTGTCTCCACCTGTGGCAATCACCCTTTTTATCAAAGGTTTTCTATGGGGATTATTTTTATCAATCACAACAATATCGCCTTTTTTCGGGGTATAAAAAAAGTTTGTGGTGATGAGCCTTTCGCTATCCATCAAGGTGTTGTTCATTGAATTACCCTCTACCGAGACCACTCTAAAAACAAACAGGATAAGAATTGTTATTGCGATAAATGATATGCAGATACTCTCGATTGTCTCATAAAATTTTTTCATAAATATTTTTCACTATTCTTTCACGATTAATATAAACAAAAAGAGGACAACTTGTGTCCTCTTTAATGTTATCTGAGTTTTTCTTTAACTTTAGCAGCTTTACCGACTCTATCTCTGAGGTAAAAGAGCTTGGCACGACGAACACGACCGTGACGAACGACTTCAACCTTTTCAACGAATGGCGAGTTGATTGGGAATACTCTTTCAACACCTACACCGTAAGCTGTTCTTCTCACAGTAAATGTCTCAGCAATACCACCATGTTTCTTGGCAATAACTGTGCCTTCGAAAATTTGTACTCTTTCCTTTTCGCCTTCTCTGATACGAACGTGAACTTTAACAGTGTCACCTACGTCAACAGTGGGCTTTTCGGTTTTAAGCATACCTTCTGTCATCAATTTAATTGCGTCCATTTTAATCCTCCATTTTTTTACCAGACATTCATACCCGACAAGATTATGTCGACAGAGGACTGTCCGCTTAATGTTATACATTAACCCTGTTGATGGAACAACAGATACTAACGCCTTAGTATGATAACATATTACAAGTTAAAATGCAAGTATAATTATTGCAAAATATCCATATTTTCGTCTAAAAGTTGCTCTCTGCGGACAAAAGCATCTAAAGTTTTTATGCCATATGAGGCTGATAAGTATTCTAAAAACAAATTAGGGTTTAAATTCATCTGTGTGCCGGCTGCAAAAACAGCCGTGAACGTCAATTCCTTATCCTTTGAGTTTGTAATGTCAATCAGCTTTACAAACTCTTTAAGGTTTATATCCTTACTGCCTTTTTTTGTGGATTTTGTGACAGTGGCAACCTGGGTGTCCATATATTCACTTAGTGACTTTTCAACTTTTTCGAGCTCATCGAACAATGTTATGCGGTATTTTGCCCAGAATATTTGCCCTGCCTCAAAGGTTGGTTTGCCTGCGCTTATTAATTCCACAC
>JAVVVT010000044.1:0-11452 GCA_036652515.1 Oscillospiraceae bacterium | reverse complement strand
ACTTTGGTGCTTGTGGCGCTGGTGATAGCCTCAAATGTGCTCTCAATACGCAAAATAATCAGAGGTGTTTTCTTTGGCTCTGGCAAACAAAGGGCAAATCAGCAGCTGAGTTTTGAAAATCTGCAGGTGCCTGTGGCAATCATAAACAAGGGCAGTGTGGTGTGGTATAACAGCGCTTTCCGTGAGGAGGTGCTGGGCTCAAACGACTGTTATTTAGTGCCTTTCACTAAAATCGTGCCCAACTTTGACGTGGACAAAAGCAGGTCGAAAAACGGCTTTTCTTTCAAGACAGAGGACAAAGAATATACAGCGTTTTCCTCCGCCCCCTCTGAGGACGACAGCCTCTCGGTTTGCTATTTTATAAACGATACAAAATTAAAATGCGAGGCGAGAGAATTTCATCTCACAAGACCTGTTATAATTCAGATAGTGGTGGACACCTATGAGGAAGTGCTGAAAGAGTTAAAAGAGAGCAGGCGTGCTCAAATAATGGCAAGGTTAGACCAAATGGTGGAGGATATCGCCAACAACTGCAACGGCGTATCTATGAAATTGGGCTCCAGTCGATATAATATTATCATTGAAGAGAGATATTTTAAGAGCCTGTATGACAGTCAATTTGATATTTTGGCAAGGGCGAGAGCCATTGATGAGGACACTGTGACCCTGTCTATCGGAGTGGGAAGAACAGGTAAAGATTTTGCGGAAAACGATATGCTCTCACGGCAGGCACTGGATATGGCACTGGGCCGTGGCGGTGATCAGGCGGTGGTCAAGAGCGCAGACGGATATGAATTTTTCGGGGGCACTCTACCCAGCGTTGAAAAACGCAGCAAGGTCAGAAGCCGCATAGTGGCAAGGGCGCTGAAAGATGTTATATTGCAGAGCGACAACGTGCTGATAATGGGCCATAAAATGAGCGATTTGGACGCCATAGGTGCTGCTGTGGGTATAGCCAGTGCCGTGCAGAGCTGCGACAAGGTGGCACATATAGTGGTGAACGAGGATTACACTCTGGCTGAAAATTTGATTGAATGGGTTAAAAAAGACGGCGGCGGAGATATGTTTATAACCGCCGACAGGGCAAACCATTACACAGGGGCAAACACATTGCTCATAATCGTGGACACCCATGTGGCAAGAATGACCGAGAGCGAGGAGCTCTGTAAAAAATGCGGCAAGGTGGTAGTCATAGATCACCACCGCAGAATGGTGGACTACATAAGCAATACGGTAGTCTCCTACCACGAGCCTTACGCCTCTTCCGCCAGTGAATTGGTGACGGAATTAGTGCAGTATATCATGCCGGCAACCTACCGATTGTCCCAGGTGCGTGCAGGCGCCATGCTTGCCGGAATAATGCTGGACACCCGCAATTTTTCAGAAAAAAGCGGCGTGAGAACCTTTGAGGCAGCGGCATTTTTACGTCGGCAAGGGGCTATGCCCACCGAAGTGCTGAAATTGTTCAGTGTTCCAAAAGAAGTTTACACCGCAAAAAGTCAATTGGTGAGCGATGCCAGCACCTATCGTGGGGTGGCGATTTCTCTGTCAGAGGAACTGCCAAAAGAGCTCACCTTAGCTGTTCCCCAAGCCGCAAATGACCTTTTGGGCTTAGACGGGGTGGAGGCATCTATTGTGGCGGTTAAAATAGGCGACCAGGTGAATGTCTCGGCGAGAAGTTTAGGGGAGATAAACGTGCAGGTGCTTATGGAATACATCGGCGGCGGCGGTCATTTGACTATGGCTGGAGCACAGCTGAAAAATGCCACCTTAGAGGAAGCAAAGGAAAAACTCAAAGAGAGCATAGATAATTACAGAAAATAGCTATCCCGTGAAATATAACACCCAAAAGCTCAAAGCTGAATAGGACGGCGAAAACTGCCTGTGAGAGATAAATCGGTCCAATGAGATAGATTTACAGAATATTACAGGTAAATTTTCGTTTTATATAAAAATTTTATATAGACTTTTATGTAAAATAACAGTAGAATATTCAGTAGATTGTTTTATAAATGTAAAATGAAAAGCAAAGATTGATTAATACTCAGGGACATAATTTTCGGCATATTATTTTACAAACACCAAAAAGGAGATAAATATGAAAGTTGTATTGTTACAAGATGTGAAAGACATAGGCAAAAAAGACAGCCTTGTCACCGTTTCAGACGGATACGCAAGAAATTTCCTCTTGCCAAGAAAACTGGCAAAAGAGGCTACTGCGGCGGTTATGAACGATGTTAAAATAAAAGAGAGCGCCAAAGTTCACCACAAGCAGGAAGAGACAGATGCGGCTAATGAAGTGAAAAAAGCTTTGGAGGGCAAATCTGTGACCATAAAAGCCAAGGCAGGCAAAGAGGGCAAACTCTTTGGGGCAATCACCACAAAAGATGTTTCACAGGCGATAAAGGAACAACTTAAAATTGACATAGACAAGAAAAAATTAGTTATGCAAGACATAAAAAATTATATGTCCTGCACTTGCGAAGTTAAGATTTACCCTGAAATTCATGCAAAAATCACAGTGAATGTAGAGGAATAAAAATGGACAAGCTGGATGTTGCCCTTGAGGGAATGGGGATAAATCAGCCCTACTCCATAGAATCAGAGCAAGCCGTGTTAGGCGCAGCCATAATAAATCCCGATTTGGTCTCCACGATTGTGGAACAGGTGCGCAGCGAATATTTTTATGCCAGACAAAACAAGCTGATATTCAACGAGATTTTGCGCTTGTTTATGGCAAATATACCCTCTGATTTCATCACGGTTTTAGATGCGGTGCTCTCCGCCAAGGTTTTCGGCGACGAGAGCGAGGCAAAAGTCTATCTGTCCCAGATAGCCGAGACCGTCCCCAGCATTTCCAATATTTTTTATTACGCAAAAATTCTAAAAGATAAGTACCTTATAAGAAAACTTATGGAGACCGCAGGGGAGATAATTCGGCAGACACAGCAGAGTACCGATGCGGACTTACTCCTTGAATCCGCAGAGCAGAAAATCTATGAGCTGCGCCAAGGCAAGGACACTATGAGCTTAAAGCACATCAGTGATGCCGCCGCCAAAAACTTTGACCGACTGAGAAAATTGTCGGGCAAGGACAGGGAAAAATATCAAGGTGTAGCCACAGGTTTTAGGTATTTAGATGATAAATTATCAAGAATGGGCAAGACCGATTTGGTGATTTTAGCCGCTCGCCCGGGTATGGGTAAAACCAGCTTTGCGCTGAATGTGGCGACTAATATAGCCAAAGATTCTAAACTTCCCGTGGCAATTTTCTCCCTTGAAATGTCCAGCGAACAGCTCACAGAAAGAATTTTGTCCTCGGTTGCAGGGATAAACTCCCAGAGCCTTCGCACAGGAAATATTCAGGTGAACGAGTGGGATAATATCACCGATGCCCTTGGCAGAATAGGGGATTTTCCCATATTTCTTGATGACACGCCAAACATAACGGTGTCTGAGATGAAAGCTAAAATTCGCCGTCTGAACCAAAACCCCGAGACGCCAAACGTGGGTGCGGTGATAATCGACTATATTCAGCTTATGTCCACAGGCAAGCGCACTGAAAATCGTGTGCAGGAAATCAGCGAGATCACCCGTAATCTGAAAATTATGGCAAAGGAGTTGGAAGTGCCTATAATGGCGCTCTCACAGCTCTCAAGAAGCGCTGAAAAAGGTGCGGGCAGAGATGGCAGACCCCAGCTTTCCGACCTGCGTGACTCCGGCTCAATCGAGCAAGATGCCGACGTGGTGCTGTTTTTGTACCGTGATGCCTACTACAACAAAGATGAAAACGCCGACCAAACCTTGGCTGAGTGTATAATAGCCAAGAACCGTCACGGCGAGAGCGGCTCAATCCCCTTAGCTTGGGACGGCGCTCACACCAAATTTTACGATGTGGACTTCAGCCACAGGGACGAAAATTAAGGCGTATTGGGTTAAGCAAAGGATATAAATAATAGGCAAATAAGCATATAAATACTAGGCAAATAAGGATTTTACAAGCCATGATGAAAGACAAAGCTCTGGCAACGATAAAAGAATATTGTATGATAAATGAAGATGACACAGTCGCCGTCTGTCTGTCCGGAGGGGCGGACAGTATGGCTCTGTTTCATTTTTTGTGCAGTGAAAGAGAACATTTAAAAATCAAGGTTATGGCTCTCCACGTCAACCACGGCTTGCGAAAAGAGAGCAAAGAGGAAGAGGTATGGGTCAAGGAATACTGCCGCCAAATGGGCGCTGAATGTGTTGTCCTCCACGCTCATATGCTTGAAAATCAAAAGCCACAGGGCAAGTCTACCGAGGTTTGGGCAAGAGATATAAGGTATGAATTTTTTGATGAAGAGAGCAAAAAATACTCGGCAAAGCTTGCTACCGCCCACACTTTAAGCGACAAAGTCGAGACGGTTCTCTTCAACATAACCCGTGGCTCGGGGCTAAAGGGCGCTATGGGAATACCGGCGGTGAGGGACAATATAATCCGCCCCCTCATAGATTGCACCAGAGCGGAGATAGAAGATTATTGCAAGGAGAACGAAATCTCTTTTGTCAGCGACGGCACAAACTTTGAGGAGATATATTCAAGGAATAAAATACGCCTCAGGGTAATTCCCACATTAAAAGAAATCAACCCCTCTTTTGAGAGGGCAGTGGGGTATTTTGCAAAAGAAAACGCAGAGGTATACACATTTTTAACTCAATTAAGTGATAACCTGTACAGAAAATCGGTGGGAGTAAATGGCTTTGATGTGTCCATCATCAATGGCGAAAATCCCGTCGTAATAAAAAATCTTCTGCGCACAATCCTGGCAAAATATGATTGTCTTTCAGGAGAAAATATCCGAGCCCTCCATTCGGCACTCTCAGAAAAATCTTACACAAGGCAGCTTTCCCAAGGGGTTTTGTGCAAAATAGAGGACGGGCATATGTTCTTCTGCGCTCCAAAAAAAATCCAAGCGGAGCTTTTACCCCAATTTGTATCGGTGAAATTAGACGAAAAAATACAATTTTTATCCAAAACCTTCGTTTTTTCTGTGATATCCTATAAAGAATACGAAATAATAAAGAGAAATGATAAAAATTGTTTAACATATTGCGCAAACTATGATAAAATAAATAGTGCGCTTGTCTTGCGGTCTCGCAAATCGGGCGACAAATTCACCATAGCAAAAAGGAAAGTGACCAAAAGTCTGAAAAAAATGTTTATTGAAGACAAAATTCCCAAGGCTGAAAGAGAGGCTTTGGCTGTTTTATCCGATGACACAGACGGGGTTATTTGGCTGGAGGGCTATGGGGTCAACGAGGATTATGCAGTGGATAAATCGACACAAAAGATATTGTCAATTTGCCTACTGTAAACAGTATATGGAGGATTTTACATGATTAACGATATTAAGAGCGTTCTTATCAGCAAAGAAGAGATTGAAAACATCACACACGAGCTTGGCAAAAAGATAACAGAGGACTACAAGGACAAAAACCTTTTTCTCATCACTGTATTAAAAGGGGCTGTAATTTTCCTCTCAGACCTTATGCGTGCCATAGACTGCCACTGTGAAGTGGACTTTATGGTGGTTTCCTCATACGGCGCAGGGATTAAATCTTCAGGCAATGTAAAGATTGTAAAAGATGTGGATATACCTTTGGAAGACAAAGACGTTCTTATTGTTGAAGATATTTTGGACTCAGGGCTCACCCTTAACTTCATTATGGATATGCTGGAAAAGCGCAACCCAAGACGTATGGAAATATGCACCTTACTGGACAAGCCCAGCCGTCGTGCCTGTGGGGTAAAAGCCAAGTACATAGGCTGTGAAGTACCCGACGAATTTGTCGTGGGATACGGTCTTGATTATGATGAAAAATATCGCAATCTGCCTTTTATAGGAATTTTGAAACCCGAGGTCTACACTAAGTAGCCTCAATAAAAAATAAGGAGAATACCTTTGGTAAAACAAAAAAATAAACAACAATTTTCATTGGTTGCATTGCTCTTGGTCTTGCTGGTTATGGCAATATTTTTCAATAAGCCGGCGCCCACCTCCACGATGAAAACCAGCGAAGTTATCGACTTGTTCCGAACACAGCAGGTCACCTCTTATGAGCTGAACATCGGAAATGGCAATCTTATAATGCAAATCAAGGGCAAAGAAGAAAAAATCACATATAAAGTGCCTGATGTCTACACCTTTGTGGAAAAAATCGACCCCTATGTAGACGAGTACAATATCGCCCACACAGCACCTATGGTCTACGACTGGAAGACACCTGTGAGCTTCCCGGCTTGGGTATCTATAATTCCATATATCCTTATGATGGGCGTTATGGGCTTTTTATTCTACACTATGTACAGCCAATCTCAAGGGGCTAAAGGTATGTCAGTTGGAAGGGCGAAAACCAAGGACGCCGCCAGCGTGACAAACCCCAAGACCTTTAAGGACGTGGCAGGAGCCGACGAGGAAAAGGAAGAGCTTGTAGAGATTGTAGACTTCCTTAAAAACCCCGGCAAATTCAATACACTGGGGGCAAGGATACCAAAGGGCGTACTGCTTATAGGACCTCCCGGCACAGGTAAAACTCTCCTTGCAAAAGCTACCGCAGGAGAGGCGGGCGTACCGTTCTTCTCCATATCCGGCTCTGATTTTATTGAGATGTATGTGGGCGTTGGCGCTTCAAGGGTGAGAGACCTTTTCGAAAAGGCAAAAAAGAGCGCACCGTCTATAATTTTTATTGATGAAATCGATGCCGTTGGCAGACAGAGAGGCGCAGGCCTCGGTGGCGGACAAGATGAGAGAGAGCAGACTTTAAACCAGCTTTTGGTGGAGATGGACGGCTTTGGCGCAAACGAGGGAGTAATCGTTATGGCAGCCACCAACCGTGCGGACATCTTGGATAAAGCGCTTCTTCGTCCGGGTCGTTTTGACAGACAGGTTTACATCGGAGTGCCGGACATAAAAGGCCGTGAAGAGGTGCTTAAAGTACACTTTAAAGGCAAACCTATCGGACCGGATATAAACTTGAGAACAGTGGCAAAATCAACCCCGGGCTTCACCGGCGCAGACCTTGAGAACCTTGTGAACGAGGCGGCTCTTATGGCAGCTAAAAGAGGCAAAAAGGCAATCACACAAGCGGAGATTGAACTGGCGACAATCAAGGTTATCGCAGGTCCTGAAAAACGCTCAAAGGTTGTCACACCGGCAGAAAAGAAACTTGTTTCCTACCACGAGGCAGGCCACGCAATAGCACATTTCTATTGCGAGACCGCAGACCCTGTGCAGGAAATATCAATAATCCCCCGTGGTATGGCAGGCGGTTACACCCTGTCTTTACCTCAAAATGATTCAAATTATCGCACTAAAACCCAGATGTCCGAGGAGATTGTCACCCTTTTGGGCGGACGTGTTGCAGAGCAGTTAATCCTTGATGACATTTCAACGGGTGCCTCCAACGACCTTGAGAGGGTTACTTCCATAGCAAAAGATATGGTCACACGATACGGATTTTCCGAGCGTCTGGGCAATGTGGTCTATGGCAGTGCTCCCGAGCAGACTTTCCTTGGCAGAGACTACTCTCAGGGCAAAGTTTATTCAGAGGCGGTGGCCAGCGAAATCGATGTGGAGATAAGAAAATTCGTGGACAATGGCTACCACCAGTGCTACACAATTTTGCAGCAGCATTTGACACAGCTTCACATCGTGGCAAAAGAGCTTATGGAAAAAGAGAAAATCTCAGGCGAGCGCTTTAGGGTATTGATGGCTGAGGGATATATCCCCCCAGTGGCGGCGGAAGATGAAACCCCTGTTTTGACCCCTGAAACGGTCATGGATGAGCAGGATATCTTGATGGCGGACACACAGGTGCAGGAGGGCGTTTTAAAAGAGCAGCCCGTTGCAAATGATGAAATTCAGCCACTTTTTATCACTGAAGATAACTCTACACCCAAAGAGGTATAAAGCCTTTAACAGAGCAAAATTCACCATTATTAACACTAAAAGCAGTGATTAAAACACACTGCTTTTTTTATACCGCAATTTTACAAAAAAATAAGGGCGAAAATTTGAAATATTCATATGCTCAATTCCGCTCCATAAAAAGTAAAGGCTTGACAATGGACACCGGTGCATATTAATATAGGTACTTAGGAAACAGTTTGTTTTCATAAAATGCAAATATCTTCTTTAAGGAGTATAATAGATGGCTAAAAAAGCACAGGAATACAACAATGAAAGCATCAGCAGCTTAAAGGGCGCCGACAGGGTGAGAAAAAGACCCTCGGTGATTTTCGGCTCCGACGGAGTTGAGGGCTGTGAACATTCCATATTTGAAATTCTCACCAACAGCATAGATGAGGCGAGGGAGGGCTACGGCAAAAAAATCACCCTCACACGATTTGCGGACAACTCGGTGGAAGTGGAGGATATGGCGAGAGGCTGCCCCGTGGATTTTAACAAGAGCGAAAATCGGTTCAACTGGGAGCTTGTCTTCTGCGAGATGTATGCAGGGGGCAAATACAACAATAACTCAGGGGACAATTACGAATTTTCTTTGGGATTAAACGGGCTGGGGCTCTGCGCCACCCAATACGCCAGTGAATATATGACGGCGGATATAGTCCGTGACGGGTTTGAATATCACTTGGACTTCCTCAAGGGCGAAAATGTGGGGGGACTGAAAAAAACTCCCACCAACAAAAAACAGACGGGCTCACGCTTTCGCTGGAAGCCCGACCGCACAGTTTTCAGCGACATCAATGTGCCATTAGAATATTTTCAGCAGACGGTGAAAAGGCAGGCGGTGGTGAACCCGGGCATACTATTTGTCCTTAAAAATCAGATAGAGGGCGGTTTTGACACCACAGAATACTACTATGAAAATGGCATTGCAGACTATGTAAGCGAGCTTTGTGACGGGGACAATATGAGCCAGGTGGTCTTTAACACCGCCGAGAACAAAGGCCGTGACCGTGAGGATATGCCCGAATATAAAGTGAAAATGAACGTGGCTTACACCTTTTCCAACAAGGTGGCTAAGATAGAATACTACCACAACTCAAGCTTTTTGGAGTATGGCGGAAGCCCCGACAAGGCTCTGCGCAGCGCCTTTGTCAGCCAGGTGGACGCATATTTAAAGCAGAAGGGTATGTACAAGAAAAACGAGAGCAAAATCAAGTTTGAGGATATAGAGGACTGTTTGGTGCTGGTATCAAGCTGTTTTTCAACCCTAACCAGCTACGAAAATCAGACTAAAAAGGCTATAACCAATAAATTTATCACCCAGACGATGACGGAGTTTTTAAAGCACTCTTTAGAGGTTTACTTCATTGAAAACCCTGAGGAAGCCAATCGTGTGGTGCAACAGATTTTAATCAACAAGCAGAGCCGTGAGCAGGCGGACAAAACCCGTCAAGGGCTTAAAAAGACACTTTCGGCGCAAATCGATATCACCAACAGGGTTCAAAAATTTGTGGACTGCCGCACCAAAGACATATCCTTGAGAGAAATTTATATATTGGAGGGCGACTCCGCTTTGGGCGCTTGCAAGACCAGCCGTGACGCACAATTTCAGGCGCTTATGCCCGTGCGTGGAAAAATTTTGAATTGCCTTAAAAGCGATTACGACAAGATTTTCAAAAGTGATATAATAACAGATTTAATAAAAGTTTTAGGCTGCGGAGTGGAGAGCCCCGCAAAGTACAAAAATAATGGAATAGCCACCTTTCAATTAGAAAATTTGCGGTGGAATAAAGTTATCATCTGCACCGATGCCGACGTGGACGGATTTCAGATAAGAACCCTTATTTTGACTATGATTTACCGCTTGGCACCCCGACTTATAGACGAGGGCTTTGTGTACATCGCCGAGAGCCCCCTGTACGAAATCACCACAAAAAACAAAACCTATTTTGCCTACACCGAGCCGGAAAAAGCGGATATAATAAGCCGTGTGGGTAAAGAAAAATACTCCATTCAGCGCTCAAAGGGACTGGGAGAAAATGAGGCGGAGATGATGTGGGTCACCACTATGAACCCCAAGACACGCCGTCTTATAAAGGTCTGCAAATCCGACGTGGTGCGCACCCAAGAGGTTTTTGAATTGCTGTTAGGGGACAACCTATCAGGCAGAAAACAGTTTATTCAGGATTTTGGCTCGGATTACTTAGACCAGCTTGACCTGTCCTAAGAAAGGAGAGAATTATGGCTAAAAAACAACCTAAAAAACAGAATATTGCCTTTGGCTTGCCCGACAATGTGGAAATTCTTTCCGCAGGTGAAGTGCTGGAAAACACCATTATAGACACCTTGGAAAAAAACTATATGCCCTATGCTATGAGCGTTATAGTATCCCGTGCTCTGCCTGAAATCGACGGTTTTAAGCCCAGCCACAGAAAACTGCTCTACACTATGTACGAGATGGGGCTGCTTAAAGGCACCAAGACAAAATCGGCAAATATAGTGGGACAGACCATGAAACTCAACCCCCACGGGGACCAGGCGATTTACGAGACAATGGTGAGGCTGGCAAGGGGAAACGAGAGCCTATTAGTGCCATTTGTGGACAGCAAGGGCAACTTTGGCAAGGCGTACAGCCGTGATATGGCATATGCCGCCTCCCGTTATACAGAGGCAAAATTAGAGCCCATATGCGAGGAGCTTTTCCGTGATATAGATTTTGACACGGTAGATTTTGTGGACAACTATGACTCAAAAGAAAAAGAGCCCACCCTCTTGCCTACCACCTTTCCCAATATTCTCACCAACAGCACCCTTGGCATAGCGGTGGGTATGGCGTCCTCCATATGCTCATTTAATTTGGAGGAAGTTTGCAGAACCACCATTGCAATCCTCAAAGATGAAAATCACAATATAAAAGACACGCTTTTGGCGCCGGACTTTTCCGGTGGCGGAGTTATACTTTATGACCAAAGCGATATAGACGGGGTGTATGAAACAGGCAGAGGCACTATCAAAGTGCGCAGCAAATGGCAGTACATCAAAGAGTTGAACATTATAGAAATCACCCAAATTCCACCTACCACCACGGTGGAAGCCATAATGGACAAGGTGGCGGATTTAGTAAAACAGGGCAAAATTAAAGAGATAAATGATATGCGTGATGAGACCGACCTAAACGGTCTTCGCATCGCCCTTGATTTAAAACGTGGACAAGACCCCGACCGCCTGATGCAAAAACTCTTCACAGCGACCCCCTTGGAAGAGGGCTTTTTTGCCAACTTTAACCTTCTTATTGGCGGAGCGCCCCAAGTTTTGGGTGTAAGACAAATCATAATCGAGTGGCTGGCTTTTCGCACCGACTGTATAAAAAGGCGAACATTCTTTAATCTGAATGTGAAAAAAGACCGCCTGCACTTAGTCAACGGGCTGGCAAAAATCCTTTTGGACATAGACAAGGCTGTGGCGATTGTTCGTGGTACAGAGGACGAAAAAGAAGTTGT